>JBJFDE010000077.1:0-9685 GCA_051889855.1 Candidatus Cryptobacteroides sp.
CATCCTGTCTTTGACCTATGTGCCGATGATGGCTTCGCTCTTTTTGAGTAAAAGGGTTCCGGTAAAGAAAACATTTGCTGACAGGTTCTTTGACTGGCTGTCAATATATTATGAAAGGATATTGAAGTTCTGCACCAGGCAGATGTGGGGAACCATAGGAACGGCTTTTGTCATGTTGATTCTGTCATTCTTACTTTTCACACGCCTTGGAGCGGAATTCATACCAACCCTTGACGAGGGAGATTTTGCAATGCAGATGACTCTTCCTGCCGGCAGCTCACTCTCCTCCAGCATAGACATATCACTGGAAGCGGAACGGGTATTGAAAGAGAAGTTTCCTGAAATCAAGCATGTTGTTGCAAAAATCGGAACAGCTGAAGTTCCAACCGACCCTATGTCAGTCGAGGATGCTGACGTAATGATTGTCATGAAACCGTTCAAGGAATGGACTTCGGCATCCTCAAGAAGCGAAATGGTGGACAAAATGAAAGAAGCTCTGGAACAAGTCGAAGGGGCCGAGTTCAATTTTAGTCAGCCTATACAGCTCAGGTTCAATGAATTGATGACTGGAGCCAAGGCCGACATAGCCATCAAGTTGTATGGAGAGGACATGGCGGAGTTATATTCCAAGGCATGCGAGGCAGCAAAATATGTAGAAAAAGTTCCCGGTGCCGCTGATGTTATCGTGGAGCAGGCCATGGGACTTCCTCAGCTCGTGGTGAATTTCGACCGGAGCAAGACGGCAAGATATGGGATAGACATAGAAGAGCTTAATGATATCATCCGCACAGCTTATGCCGGAGCTGAGGCCGGAGTCGTGTTTGAAAATGAGAGACGTTTTGACCTTGTTGTCAGACTTGATGATGAAAAAGTGAAGAATCTTGATTTGAACAGGCTGTATGTCCGGACATCAAACGGCTCCCAGGTGCCTGTGAGTGAGGTTGCCACAATCAGTCTTGTCAATGGTCCGTTGCAGATCAACAGAGATGCGACCAAACGTCGTATCGTAATCGGAGTGAATGTCAGGGATGCTGACATTCAGCAGGTTGTATCAAAGATCAGTGCTACTTTGGACGAAAACATTAAGCTCAAACCAGGTTACTATTTTGAATACGGAGGACAGTTCGAGAACCTTCAGAATGCCATCAGGACACTGTCTGTCGTAATCCCTATTGCATTGTTGCTCATATTGCTGATCCTGTTCTTCGCTTTCAGGAGCATCACCTACTCACTTGTGGTCTTCATGACTGTTCCTCTTTCCCTGATAGGAGGCATTACTGCATTATGGCTCAGGGGATTGCCTTTCAGTATATCTGCCGGTGTAGGATTCATTGCACTGTCCGGAGTGGCCGTGCTCAACGGAATACTTATGATCAACCGGTTCAATCAAGAACGTCAAAGCGGCAAATATTCAAAATGTACAAGTAAAGTAATCATGGATGGTTGCGAACATCTTCTCAGGCCAATCCTTCTTACTGGTCTGGTCGCATCGCTCGGTTTTGTCCCGATGGCAATAGCAAAGTCCGCCGGAGCAGAAGTTCAGAGACCTCTTGCTACGGTAGTGATAGGAGGCTTGCTCGTATCAACATTCCTTACCCTGATTGTTCTTCCGGCACTTTATAGAATTGTCAATTCTTTCCCGGCATATTATCGGAAAATAAAGGGAAGGAGTGTAAAGGGACGCTGGATGCCAATTGTCATACTGATGTTGCTTCCTCTTGGAGATCTGCTGGCTCAGCCGGCGCAGAAAGTGACCCTCGATCAGGCGGTAGAGATTGCTCTTGAAAACAGTCCTAGAATGAAAATCGTTGAATGTGAACAGGATAGGGGACGTGCAATGAAACTTGAAGCATGGGACGGAGGAAGTACTCAATTTGCTTATTCGTGGGGACAAATCAACAGTGAGGATTTCTCTGACAACGAGTTTACCTTGGAACAGTCTCTGGGTTCCATCCTGACACCTTTCTATAAAAATGCCCTTGCCAATACAGTAATGGCAGACGGGACCAACAGAAAAGAAATAGTTGCAAGAGAACTGACCGCTGAGGTCAAGCGGGCGTGGACTGAATATATCGCTGCTCTGGAAATTGTGAAGCTATGTTCGCAGCAGGCTGAATTGGGAGTGAAACTTGCCGAAATATCGGCTTTAAGATATGAAAACGGTGATGCGAACCAATTGGAACTCAAGATGATGCAGACAATTGCCGCAGATGCCCTCACCAAGTCAGCTCAGGCACAGGACGATCTTGAACTTGCAGCAAAACGCTTTACCAGAATATGTTGCAGTGACGAGAGCATAGTTCCTGCCGACACGGTGCTTCAGGGATTGACGTACAGGATTCCATCAGCCGTTTCATCTGTTTATTTGAAATCATTCGATCTCCAGCTGAAAAAGAAGAAAGACCTGCTCAATATTGAGAGGAGCAAATTTTTTCCAGAATTTACAATAGGATATGCAAGGCAGAAAATAGCTCCGGTCATTGGCCTCCAGTATTGGACAGCAGGAGTGTCAATTCCGATATTCATAAGCCCATATCTCGGCAGGGTCAGGCAAGCCAAAGTTGATTTGACCCAGGAATACTGGACTGTCCGGGAAAACAAGAGGCAGCTCTCCGGCAAAGTTGAGGAACTGTTGTGCTCTCTTCAGAAGCAAAGGAAGATGATTGAATTCTATCAAAATACTGCGCTTGCAGAAGCAGACGAAATTCAGAGAAGTTCAACAGCCCTTTACACTGCAGGTCAGACAGATCTTACATCTCTGATGCAGAGCCTTCAACTGGTGAAAGGAACAAAAATGGATTATATCAAGGCACTTCGTGACTACAATGTACTGATGCTTGAATTGGAATTATATACTGAATAAACGAAATAATAATATGAATATCAGGTATTTAACCATTATGATAATGGTCTTTTCTGTACTCTCATGCAAGAGTTCATCAAATACTGAATCAAACGTAACGGAAGCTCTGCCAATGGCTCAGGAAGAGATTGCTCCGGAATCCACTCAAGAGCAAACAGATGCTGTCTCAGGGGCAACCAATGTTCAAGACCGACCGACATTCAACGGAATAATAGACGTAACTCCGCAGAACAAGGCTACAGTCTCCCTGACATTGGGTGGAATAATCCACAGTCTCAATGTCATTCCGGGAAGCTATGTCCGAAAAGGCGAAATCATAGCCATGATTGACAATCCGGATTACATCAAGCTTCAGCAGGATTATCTTCAGATTGCCGCTCAGCTCGACTACCTCGAAGCCGAATATCAAAGGCAGTCAAACCTTCAGGAGCAGAATGCAGTCTCGCAGAAAGCCTTTCAACAGTCCCGTGCTGATTACCTGTCTGCCAAGACCTCACTCATGGCCCTGCAAGCGCGTCTTACTACATTGGGAACGGACACTGAAACATTGAAAGACAAGGGATTGAATCCATATCTTGTAGTGAGGGCTCCTATTGGCGGTTATGTGTCAAACCTTGATGTGAACATAGGCAAATATATTGATGTAGGTGAACCGATCTGCCAGATTGTGGATAAATCCAATCCTATCCTCATCCTTACAGTCTATGAGAAAGACCTTTTCCTCGTGCAGAACGGCAAGAAGGTTATCTTCAAAGTCAACGGGCTGGAAGACAGGACGTTTGAGGCTGAAATCGTTTCAATTGACCAGGTCGTCAGCAATGTGGATTACTCAATAAAAGTGTATGCCAGGGTGAAAGAAGCAGATGCCTCCTTCCGCCCCGGCATGTATGTGCGTGCCCAGATTGAGTGACAGATATCTCAGCTACGTCCTTCGGACTTCGTTCGACATGCAGACTTTTAAGTCTTTCGTGAGCGGCGACATCAAAGGAAGTTGAGCCAGCCACAGGATGCAGGCAGCAGTGATTCGAGGAAATGGATTACATGATATCCATTGTCTTGACTGTCACGGTAGCTGCTGCATGAGCTCGGACTGAAATAATACGGACTGTTGGTGCTGACGATATTGGTGCTCATATTGCTTCCTATATTCATGTCATGAACCTTATATTTTGGAGCATAGCTTTTATTGTGCTCTGTCCCTGAAGGGTTGTAACCAAGAAGCAGTTGTTCCTGCTGTATGGTGGAAATCGGTGTACTGTAGCCGTTCATAATAATGGCCCTGTAAAGCAACTTGCCAATTCCTCTGCGGTATCCGTATGGCTCTCCGCACACTACAATCCTGTCTCCTCCCTTATCATCAAAGACAGAGTATAAAAGTCCGTTTCCTTTCTGGCCGTCAGTGACTGAAGGACGCACTATGTCAAAGCAGTCGAAACGGTCATGTCTGGTATTGACACCGTCCTGCATTCCTTTATATACATACACACCAGTAACCGTGGTAAGGAATTTAACAGTCACGTCAGCATAGTATATATAGTCATCACTGTCAGAGAACAGCTTGTTGCCGCACAGCGTGTTGTAAATGTCTGCAAATGAGCCGTAGTACGTACCATTTGTGTGAGTCGCCGCCCGGGAACCAATCACAGCTTCGCTTCCCACAGCCGTATGTACATAAATCCCGACAGTGCCGCATACCTTCGACAATTTCTCTCCTGAGTGCCGGTTCGTTACATTGAGAATGACATTGTGCTTGCCTGCACTGTGTTTCGTGGAGGAAGTCACACTTTTCCGGGCAATCTTGAATGAAGCACCGGTAGAAAAACTGTCTGAAGAGCCCCATGATAATCCGAAAGATTCACAGGTAAAGCTGAAATCACTCCAAGCCGGACTCAGTTCGGCGCTTACCTGTGACAGGTCGGCATGTGGTACGGGAGCCTCATATTCGAAACTTGAATTTTGATTGATAAGCTCCGTGAAACAATTCCGTACGGAAGGGTAGGAGCAAGTCCCGCTCAAAAACAAGCTGTAATCGTGGATTTTCCCGAAATCCGAAATCTTGACAATATCCGAGAACGGATCTGTTACATGAAGACTTAAATTCCTGCCAATGACCGAATTGCATCCGGAAGCCCCCAGAGTTATGCCGTATGTTTGCCCGGGCACAATGCTCTCCGTGCCGTCTAACAGCTTCTCTATCCTGAACTTGACATCGGAGGCGGAAGCCGTGGCACTGAACCATCCGGGAAGATTGGAAGCCTTCGGCATCAGTTTTTCTGCAAATACATCCTGATTGATTCCCGAAATAGGACTCATGCTGTTGTCCAGATATTCATATTCGCATGATACTTCGGCTCCGTCAGGATTCACCGCAATGGAACCAACACCAAGCCTCAGAACAGGAGCTTGAATATTCATGTCAAGTTCAATTTTGGACTCGCCTTCACTGCCGGAAACCTTGACCGTTGTCTGCCCTGCATCCAGACCGACAATCCTGAACTGATTGTCAGAGAGCCTCGTAACAGAGAGGATGTTGCTGTCGTAGCCGGACAAGGTGACCGGAAGGTTCTCCGAAGATATGCCGGATACTGTCATTATGCCTTGTTGGGATACATAGGAAGGACAAATATCCCATGAGATTGAAATGCTTGATGCTTTTGTGATTGATATGGTCGAGTTGTCCGTCAGGCTTCCGTCCCAGGAAACGATTTTGAGAGGGAAGCTTGTTCCCACACTGGCGTTGGAGGCAGCTGTGAAGGTAATGCAGAAATCCTCATTGCCGTTTTCACCGGTGACAAGGCTGCTTTTGTTCACGGAATATTCAAGCCCGGCAGCCTTCATTCCTGCCTGGTCAAACATGCAGGTCCAGTCGTCAGGCCTTAGTGTCGAATTATTACCTCCATTGGTATTGTAATGCACCATTACTTTCTTCGACTGACCCTGGCTGATTGTGAATGGCCCTCCGACGAATTCCAGAGTACGCTTGTCAGACCAGTCTTCATGTCTTTCCACTTTCCAACTTTGTATGAAGAAGCCATTCTCGGTGAAATCCAGGGTCATATTGTATTTGCAATTGCGCTCGATATTGAAGTCAGTCGTGGAATCTGCTCCGAGATAATACCTGTATGTAACTCCACCACTGTATCCGTTCCCGTTGTTTTTCCTTTCAGCATTGAATTCCAGATAGGTGCAAAGCCCTGAATAATCCTTGTCAAGAGAACTGATGTTCTGGGGAACTTTCCTATAAGGATCTGTATTTCCCGGAAGAAGTTGTCCCTGCATGTTCTCAGGAACATAGAATACCAGGGTAGTATCCTTGAAATATCCGGGCCCCGGTCCCATTTGAGACGGCTTCAGACTCCCTTTGTAGGCACTGCTGTTGTTCAGGTCAGGATTGTAATCCGAAAGATTTGCAGTATCAGAATCTGACAGGGCGCGGCTTCCGTGTGAAGAGAAAGGAAACAGACGTGTGTTTGCCTGCCGTAAATAAATGCTTTTGTTGCACATATTATAGCTGAATATCTCCTGTGCCGATGTGGATGGTAGTCCCGTATGCAGGATTCGTACGGAAAATTTGGCGAACAGTCTGTCAAGGCAGATGCGTCCTCCCTCATTTTTTAAATTTTCCAGTTTTCCGCACATCGGAAAACCGTTTGACGCAATCTCAGAATAAGAATCCAGCTGCCACGACAGTTCCGGCAGAGCGGATTCACTGGCAGGCATCAGGGATGTCATGTCACCCATATTCGCAAGAGCATATATATTATATGTCATATCTGCTGCCACACAAAGTTCCATTGAAGAGAAGCCGTTCGTATAATGCCTGCAATCACGTATCACGCCACCTTTGTCATAGGCGGCTACCGTGATTCCTGTCAACTTTGTTTCGATTCCGCTTTGGTCGAGGATGCTTTTAGTGTCAATCTCCTGTTCATTGCTGATCTGTGCAGACAGGTGTATGACCCGTTCCTGAGTGGTTTCAACCGGAGGTTCCGGATTCTGCATGATTTGTTCTTCAACGATGCTTTCCTGGATGCATGACAACAGACATGCTGCTGCCGCAAAAGATGATAATATCCGTTTCATAATCTTGTCTTTAATTGCATCGGCAAAGATTCGAAGTAATATCCGTGTAACGAAAAAATATACGGATAACGACTAAAATCACCCCTGCAGGCATCTCCATGCCCGTTTTAGTGGTCGAATTTTGTTTGATTTTGCAACAAAATCAAACAAAATTCGAGGTAATCATGGGGGAATTCACTAACTTTGGAGCCTATGACAACAGGGAAAATATGATAATTGCCAAAGGAATAGAAAAATCGTTCGGTACGTTGAGGGTGCTGAAAGGAATAGATTTCAATGCCGAAAAGTCGGAAGTTGTTTCCATCATGGGGGCTTCCGGAGCAGGAAAATCAACCTTGCTTCAGATTCTAGGTACCCTGTCTTCACCAGATGGAGGCAGCCTATCCATCGATGGAACAGAAGTCCTGTCCCTTAAAGGCAAGCAGCTTTCTGAATTCCGCAACCAGAGACTCGGTTTCGTGTTTCAGTTCCACCATTTGCTTCCGGAATTCACTGCTTTGGAAAATGTGATGATTCCTGCACTCATTGCAAAACGCAGCCGAAAGGAAGCCGAGGCTGCGGCACTCTCTCTTCTTACCGACCTTGGCCTTGCAGAGCGTCAGACTCACAAGCCTTCCGAACTGTCCGGAGGTGAGCAGCAAAGAGTTGCCATCGCAAGAGCACTTATCAATAACCCTGCAGTCTTGTTTGCCGACGAGCCTTCGGGCAATCTTGACAGCAAGACAAAGGAAGACTTGCATAAGCTGTTCTTTACCCTGCGTGACAAATATGGTCAGACAATAGTCATCGTGACACATGATCCTTCGCTTGCTGCAATGTGTGACAGGTCACTTTTCATGAAGGACGGTCTGTTCGTGGATAATTCCGAAACACTTAAATAATGAGTGTCTTCAATTTCAAGAGATTCTCTGTGGTAAATGAGAAATCCGCCATGAAGGTCAATACCGACGGGGTCCTTCTCGGTGCATGGATGGACATTCGTCCGGATGACCGCAGGCTTCTGGATGTGGGTACCGGCACCGGAACGATTGCCCTGATGGCGGCACAGAGGCTGATGGACATAGCCCAGGGAATATCGCCGGAGTTGCCGTCGGCGGATGACCTGAATCCGTTGGAGGATGTGGTCATTGATGCAGTTGAGATTGACGCGGATTCCGCGATTGAGGCCGGAAAGAATTTCAGCAATTCTCCATGGGGCGATGTAATGAGAGTACACAACTGTGCTTTCAGCGACTTCTACCCATTTGGCAAGTATGATTTGATTTTTTCCAATCCGCCGTATTTTGATTCCTCCTTGCTCGCTCCTGAAAGGCGCAGGTGTGATGCGCGGCATACTTCTTCAGGATTGTCTTTCCGTGAGTTGCTTGAATTTGCTTCTGATTATTTGACCCCGGAGGGCAGGATTGCAATTGTACTGCCGTCGGATCAGGAAAAAGCCTTGTGCAGGTACGCCAGAATGTGCTCCTTACATCTTCAGCGGATTCTCCGGGTGAGGACGGTTCCAAGAAAGCAGCCGGGCAGGATTATCGCTGAATTCTCTCCTGTCAGGTCCCTTGAGCCGCGGGAACTTATGCTCACCATACAGAATGAGGGAAAGTACACCGAAGAGTATCTTTCCCTCACTCATGATTTCTATCTGTTTGCCTGACCGCCTCTTTGCCCGTTGCCAGGTCTTTCATGCAGCCGGTTGATCTGCTGCCTGCGGAAGTTTTCTTCTGCGATGTAGAGCTTTGCAACTTTTTCCAAAGGAAGGACTTTCTTGATGCGCTCAGCCGACTGCGAGTCTATTGCACGCTGTCCGTCAAGGGCTTGAAGGTATTCATCAAGAAGCTTGGATATTTCTTTGCTTGACTTTCCTTCGCCCGTTGCCTTCTCAAGTTCCATGAAAGTCTTGAATACTTTCTTGGTAGCCTCGTCCTTCTCTTTCCATATCTGGTTATAGACAGGCCAGAATACCTGGGCTTCTTCAGGGGTAATTCCCACTTCTGCCGTGAGGAAAGCAATTCTTTCACTCATCATTTTCTGTTTCCAGTCTTCCTTATGTCCTTGAGCATTTGCTATGCCGGAATTTGCGAAAATTGCAAACACAATCATCAGAAAAATGGATGAAATGACTGATTTTGTTTTCATAGTGAATGATGTTAAATTATTCTATCATGTCATGGATATTCTCTGCCGACATTCCTGTATATATAAGGTATGATACTATGTCCTCATTGCTCAGCTGTGCGTCGGCGGTAGCTGAACTGTAGGTCTGGTATGATGTCGTTGTAATATCCATTCCGGAACAAATGATATAATCTTCCAGACTCATTTCTTGTGCAGGAGTTGCCTTTTTCAGGAAGAATGTACCCGCAGTAACCATTACTACAAGCATTGCCGCCATGGTTGCCATCGGATAGACCTTGTGCCAGATGTCGGTTTTCTTCCGTTGTGGGCGTGCTGCTGAGGCCTTGAAGGATTCGAAATATCCCTCAGGTACCTCATAAGGCATTTTTTTTAATTCCTCGTGGCTTGAAAGTATGTCAGTTCTGTCTTTCATTTTTCAATATTCCGGTTCTTGTCAAGAGATTAGACACAAAAAATATGAAAAGGTTAAAACAATTTTTCCAAATCTTCCTTTATTTTGTTGTAAGCATGGTGATATGATGCTTTCAAAGCTCCCACGGAAGTCCCTGTAATCTGAGAAATCTGCTCATATTTCAGTTCGTCGAAATATCTGAGAGTGAACACAATACG
>JBJFDE010000078.1:0-2631 GCA_051889855.1 Candidatus Cryptobacteroides sp.
CGGTGCACTGAAGGTAAGAGTTCCATCCAGTGATGGCAGGGTCGTTTTTTCTTCATCCTTCTTGCATGAAATCAAAGCAGTGGCTAAAGCGGCCGGCAGGATTATGGATCTCAGTATGTTAAATTTCATTTCTATGATATTATGTTTATATCCGTGCATCTGAAAGATGCGTAATTCTTGCAAAGATGCGCATTTTTCTCTGAAAAACCGCCAAAAATGTACAAATACTTTGCCAAAATCAAAGTTGATGATTCTTCCAATTGTATTATCTTTGCGCGGACATCGAACCTGAAAGATGAAAAAATACATTTCAATACTGTTGGCATCATTTGCCATCTTTTCTTGTGCACCACGCTCGAACTGGTGCACGGTCACCGGTTTTGCCCAGGGCGGCACTTACATAGTGAAGGCAGACCTGACAGGCACAGGCATAAACCCGAAAGAACTCAAGGATTCCATTGATGCCATCCTGACAAGAATTGACAAATCAGTTTCCGGCTACAATAAAGGTTCGCTTCTGTGCCGCCTGAACAATGGAGAACGAATCCAACCGGACAGCATTCTCTTGGACCTTTATCGGAAGTCATATATAATATATTGTCAAACAGATGGTTATGTGGATGTAGCCTCGGCTCCTCTTTATGATATATGGGGATTCGGATTCAAAAGCGGAGAATTTCCTTCGGATGAGACAGTCTCCCGGACACTTGCCAGCTCAGGGATGGGAAGGCTGGTGCCGGACATGAAAGCCGTGCTTGCCCCGGACGGTACTCTGGATGCATCGGACCTGCTCCTTCCTGAAAACGGGACAACCATGCCGAAACTTAATTTCAACGCAGTGGCCCAAGGTTACAGTTCAGATTTGGTTGCATCCTATCTCAAAACATTGGGAATCAAGGATATGATGGTGGATATAGGGGAAATTTTCTGCCAGGGACACAATCCATCCGGAAACAACTGGACTCTTGGAATCGACCGTCCGACAGACGGCAACAACACTCCCGGAGCCGACCTTCAGGGAATATTCCGGGCTCCGTCAACCCCCTGTGGCATAGTGACTTCCGGAAATTACCGCAAATTCTATATCCGCGACGGCAAAAAATACGCTCACACTGTGGATCCGAAAACCGGTTACCCGGTTTCTCACCAGCTGCTCAGCGCGACAATTGTCGCGTCAGACTCCTTTACCGCTGATGCGTTGGCCACTTACTGCATGGTCATAGGCCCGGAAGCCTCCCGGGACTTTGTGCTTTCACGCGCCGACATCGAAGCCTGTCTTATAAGCGCCGAAGGCGATTCCACCATATCCTGGTGTTCACCTTCCTTCATTCTCGAGAATCCATCGGGAAATTAACCTACATTCCGGAAATGACCTGAAGAATGAAGGTCATGGTTTCACAAAGAAACTCCGTTATATCCAGCAAGATATCCGGACAATTCCCAAAAATCGATTCAGTTACCAGACATAAAAGAGCAGATGGTATGAGCAGTCCGGTCAAGGGAGCCGCCAGAAGATTCGTAAGCAGGAAATATTTCGGGAATGTGCCGAAATATAGCCACGCGGGAATGCCGGCGGCAATCTGGCAGGAAATGGCGAGCGCAGCAGAATCCCAGATTTTGTGAATCAGCGCCACACCATTGTCAGGTTCATTTTCCGGAAGGTTCCAAATTCCTTTTATATTCGGATATATCCATGCAATTCCGGCCATGGCGGCATAGGAAAGTTGGAAGCCAATCCTGCTTATGTCTGAAGGAAACAATGTAAGATGAATGACAAGGGCAGGCCAGAAAATCCCGCGCAGACTCTGCTTCCTGTGAAGCAAGGTGGCAGTCTGGGCAATGGTTATGAAAAGGAATGCTCTTGTCATCGATGGTCCCGCCCCGGTGGCCATGGTGTAGAACCCACATATTGCCAGAGTCATCAAATATCTGATAACCACCATAATAGGGCTGTTGCCAGCGAAAGACATAATCTTTGAAATTACACCATAGATGATGCCCAGGTGAAGCCCGGACAGTGCCAGGATATGTGATGCCCCGCTTTCCCTGAAGATTGAAGTGACATCTTTTGCAAGTCCGGTTTTGTCTCCGGTCAGCAATGCCTTGACAAGGGCATTCGTCCCTGAGGAAGAAAACTCCATTCTGTCAATTGCTCCCTTCATCCTTTCTCCGAAGTTTTCAGCTGATATTGAAAGGGGACCAGTTGCGTAGGAAACCGAAAGTTCCCTGGCTGAGAATCCGCAGACAAGACCGCACAGAAATCCCGCAAGAACTACCGACATGACTGCCCGTCTCACCGGAATTATCCGGCATGCAGCCAGCCATGCAAGAGGCAGGACTGACAGTCCGGCTGCAACGAAACTCAGCCCTGCACCCGCAAAAGCCGCAGAAGGAATTGTTGCAAATGAAAATGTGGCGACTGCCACTGCAGACGTGAATGGGATGGCGAACCCTGCAAAATCTCTCTCCTCAGTCATTTCGTGTCAAATTTTTGCGAAAAATACTAAATATTGACTAACTTTGCAAGGCAGTGCGTGACTGCATGACACAAAAATAACACGGGAACAGTTTTAAACCTAAAAGTAATGATAATTCCTGTATTAAATTGCGGAAGTTCTTCCTTGAAATATC
>JBJFDE010000079.1:0-2623 GCA_051889855.1 Candidatus Cryptobacteroides sp.
AGCCCACGAGCCATCCTCCGAGAGGGATAATCTTCTCGTATTTCCTGTCGTATGCCTTGAGGGTCTGATAATGGTTCGGTCCAAGATAGAACTCCTTGACCATCACCACGTTGTCAGCAATCTGGAAACCGTTCCTCATCTTGGCGGAGCAGTCCATCAGGTTCCTCTCAGCATCATCCTCAGGATGGAACTGTACTGAAAGCTGGCCGGATGTGAACTTGCTGTCCGGACGTACAATGGCGGCGAAGAACTGCTGCTGGAATGCGAACCACTCCAGACTGTTCTCAATCCTCTTGGAGGCATTCCTTCCGCGGCCAATCTCCTCAGGCTTCTTCTCGCCCTCGAAGTAATAGTCCAGCTTGGAATACTGCATCTCGTTCTTGTAGCCCTTCTCCATCCTCGGAATTGTAAGGGCCCACTCGAAGTCACAATATGTGGCATTGCGTGGAATCACATTGTCCATTCCCTTGAATGTCAATGTGTTGGTCATCATATATGAACCCTCGGAGAGGGCATATCTCTGCACAATCTGTCCACCGCCGGCAAAAGGCAGGCTGAATGCCACTGAAGAGTCGGTCACCTCTTCCACATTGAAGTAGAAATTCTTGGTATTGATGGTCTCCCCGGCATAGATTCCGATACCCATCTCACTTCCGCCCGGGCGGAAAATGTAGAGGTCGGTGCTGTCGTAATTGGTGTAGTCCTTCACCTTGGCGGAATAAGGCTGCGCACCCTTGGTGGTGAATGCAACCTCAATCTTGTCATTGCCGATGGTGATGATTTTCTCCTCTCCGAGAGATGCTACATTGAGGAGTGAATCCTTGTAAATGGAGATGGCAGGGCGTGCAGCCGTGTCCCGGATTACAGTCTCACTCTGCAAGGCATTCTTCAAAGAGTCCTCCAATGCCTGCGCAGCCATCTCGGCTGCTCTTTCCACCCTGGCAATGGAATCAAGCTGGGCCTGATATGCCATCTGCTTGTCATACTGCTTTGACTGGTACCAGGTGAAACCGAAAAGAATCAGTCCAATCAGTACGAATCCCGTAATAGTATTCTTGTCCATCTTATTCCTCTGTCTCCTCTAATGTATGAATCTGGTTCTCAAGCTCTTTCAGCTCCGCCTTGGCAGCCTCTATCCTCTCCTGCATCTGCTGGATGAGCGGCTGGGAGTTCTTGGACATTGCGAAGAAGCCGATATTGTTCTCGTATGTGTCAATGTCCTGCTGGAGCTTGTTGTACTTGGCAATGAGCCTCTCCTTCTCGGACTTCACAGGGCTGCCTCCGCGGCTGGCCTGGCGGCCGCCTCTTGAAGATGCACCGAACTTGGCCTTCATAGCCTCATTGTATGCGGCCTGTATCTTTTCCTTCTCCTTGAACGGCACGAAACCGATGGCCTGCCACCTCTCCGCAAATGCCTTCCTGGCCTCAGCCTCAGGCATTTCCTCTGAAGGAACGTATGCCTTGATTTCCTCAATAAGAGCCTTCTTGGCCTTCAAGTTAGCTGAATAGTTGTTCTCTGCGGAATGCTTGTCCCTCTCGGCGAAGAACGCGTCACAGGCTGCCCTGAACCTCTTCCAGAGCATCTCGGACTTCTTGCGCGGCACGGCTCCGATCTCCTTCCACTGGTTCTGGAGATTGATCAGGCGGTCTGTGGTCTTCTTCCACTCAGTGCTGTCCTTCAGGCTCTCGGCCTCCTCAATGATGGCCATCTTCTTGTCCAGGTTTGCGTTCATGCTGTCCTTGAACTGGACATAGAACTCACGCTTGCGGGCGAAGAACTTGTCGCAGGCCGCACGGAAGCGGTCGTAGATCTTCTGGTTCTCCTTCCTTGAGGCGAATCCGATTGCCTTCCACTCCTTCTGTATTTCCTCAATGGCCTTTGAGAGGGCATTCCATTCATTGGAGCCTGCAATGTCCACCTTGTCGGCAATGGCCTCCACCTTCTCGCAGAGAGCGGTCTTGGCGGCGAGGTTCTCAGCCTGCTTCTCCTTCTGGGCCTCGAAATAGGCCTGGTATTTCTTGTTGATTACGTATGTGGCAGCCTTGAACCTGTCCCAAATCATATCCCTGTACTCCTTGGCAACAGGTCCGAACTCCTTCCACTGCTCGTGAAGCTTCTGGAGCTCCTTGAATGCATCCACTACATTCTCATTCTCGGAAAGTTTCTCTGCCATCTGGCAGAACTCCTCCTTGGCCTCCAGGTTCTTCTTGAAGTCAAGGTCACGCAAATCCCTGTTAATCTGGACTTTATCGTAGAACTGCTCAACATAGAACTGATAGGTGTCATTCAGATTCCTGAAATTCTGGACTGGAACCGGTCCCACTTCACGCCATCTTGCCTGAAGCTCACGGAATGCAGGGAATGCCGTGCCAAGGTCCTCCTGATTCTCAACCAGGGCCTTCAAATCGTCAATCACAGCCTGCTTCTTGGCGAGGTTCTCCTCCCTCTCGGCCTCCTGTTTGCGGTTATACTCCGCACGCTCCTTCTTGTATCTGGCATAAATGGCCTTGAAGCCGTTTTCAAGGATTGCGAACGGGTTGGACTCCTCCTGGCTCTCCCCTTCCCGGGCTTCAACCTCTTCCGGAGCCTTATCCCCAGCAGCCTCGGCATCTTCCTCAGGTA
>JBJFDE010000080.1:0-2622 GCA_051889855.1 Candidatus Cryptobacteroides sp.
AGAATGTCGTAATTACGTTCATAATTCACAACGGCATAGTCGCTTTCGCGAAGCCATTCCCACAGAGTCAGATTCTTTTCAGGTAATCCAAGTTCCTTTAGATTGACCTTCAAAGCATCACTAAGGCACATCGTATGTACTTCGTTGCCACCATCCGAATCGATTCCGTATCCCACGAGATATTCCTCGTTGTACATACGTACGATATAAATTTCATCGTCATTCTCATATTCTGAGACGAGAAGATCATTTAATGCAGTTGCTTCGAATTCTTCCTTATACTGCATGTTTTTGAAGAAATTCTCTTCGCCAGCAGACTGATATTGACCTTTCATAGATGTAAACAACTTTGCATCTGCGTCCAATAATGTATGTTTCGTGATTTTCATATCTCACTACACATAAACCTGACGAATGTCGCTTTCCGGAACCTGAAGCAGAGAGGCTGCCTTGGAAAGGGATATTACCTCACCAGCATAGGCTTTATAAACAAGGCTTTCAAATCTGTCTGACTTCTCGTCTCCTATGCGGGATTCATCAATAATCTGTTTGAATCGAGCATCCTTATTCTTGCGTTGACGGTATCTGATATAACGGCTCTGCGGTATCATTTCAAGCTTCATTGCCTTGTACATAAGTGCATCAATTGACACGCCGTACAGCATCTGAAGATCTACAAACTGATCTATATGAATCGGCTTGCTTGATATATCACCGACCGCATCTTTGAAGGTGTTTCTTGGAATCAGCACCTCATTGGCGAACAGATGGCACAAAGATTCAATTTGCTTTTGAGTAAGGCTATCCGAAAACTTCATAAGGATATGCCCTAACTCGTGAAGTGCAGTAAACCTTTTTCTCTCAGGAGTGAAGTTTTTATTCAGAACAATTACTGGACTGCCGTCTGCGCTGCCACTCAATCCGTCAAAATCCTCAGAGGCATCAGTTTCCACCACCAATATGCCGTGTTCCTCAAGAAGACCGATTACATTGCTGATGCCGCTTGAACCAAGGTTCCATTCCCTGCGAAGACGTTCTGCAAGTTTATATACAGTGTCTTCATCCGATACAACCGTATCGTGAAAGTTCATCGAAAAACTGCGTGAAATGCCACACAAATCTTCAATTTCGTAGTATCTCTCAATACCATCCTTGATTTTCCCGATAATCATTTTCTTTTCGGTCTCAGTCATTTTTGCTTTTTTGCGAAACGAAATACCTTGCAAAGCGACAGTGACCGGTTTGAAAAAATAGTCAGGATCAACACCCAGCACATCACACAATGCATTAAGCACGGTGCTGTTGGGTAGCATCTTGCCTGCCTCATACTTGTACACAGCCTGCGGCGACACGATGCCATCCATCTTTGCTGCCAAAGCAGCCATTGAAAGCCCATTCATTTCTCGGGCACTCTTTAATCTTAATTTGAATATATCTTTAAGTTCCATCGTTTTGGATTTGTATTCCGGTTTGCAAAATTACAAATTTTATTCAAATATAAACCATTAGTCAGAAAAAATTTCATCATTTTTGAATCCCTCCTTTTTGAGCCAAAATCTTCGAATCTCCCCTTATTTCATTCTTTGGGTCACAAAGTTTTCTCATCGTCTTTATGTGGATATGTTTGTCTCGTCACTGAAAAACGAGTAAATTTGCAACTGTCAGTCGATAATGGTATTATATGGCGAAAAAATTTCAAATATCCCAACAGGCTCCGGCAACGGACGATGGACAGTCGATAATTCCTATACAGGAGGGTAGCTCAATTTGTGATACTCCGGTCGTGCAGCAGATCGAGCAAAGGATTTTTGTTGTGCGTAACCAGCAGGTTATCATGGATCGTGACCTTGCCGCTCTCTACGAGGTTGAGACTTCGCAACTCAACAGGCAAGTGAAGCGTAATATTCAACGATTTCCTGAGGATTTCATGTTCCAACTGACCAAGGAGGAGGTCGAGTCTTTGAAATGCCAAAATGGCATCTCAAACTCCAGAGGCGGTGACCGATATCTCCCGTATGTCTTTACTGAGCAAGGAGTATCCATGCTTTCCGGCCTTCTGAGAAGTGAAACTGCCATACATACAAACATATTGATTATGCGTGCATTTGTCGCCATGCGCCGATTTCTCGTTGCCAATGCGCAGATATTTCAGAGGCTCGATCGTCTTGACCGTAAGCAGCTGGAAAATGAGCAGAAGTTCGAGAAAGTATTCGCGAAGTTTGAGGAGAATGAACCGCGCAGGCAGGGAATCTTCTATGATGGCGAGAGTTACGATGCGTATTCCTTTGTATCTGACAGAATAAGAGAAGCCCGGACAAGGATCGTATTGATCGACAACTATGTTGATGACACCATTCTGACCATGCTCGACAAGAGGGCGGATGGAGTGACGGCAGAGATATACACAATGCAGATTTCCAAAGCATTTCAGCTGGACATCGACAAGCATAACCAGCAATACGCCCCGATAACTGTAAGCATCTTCAAGAAATCTCACGACCGATTCCTTATAATAGACGAGAAAGTTTACCATTTCGGGGCATCCATCAAGGATCTCGGAAAGAAATGGTTCGCAGTTTCTCTTATGACGGAATATACACCGGAAGAACTCCTTAATAGGCT
>JBJFDE010000081.1:0-4770 GCA_051889855.1 Candidatus Cryptobacteroides sp.
GGTAATGAATTGTCACTGAGCAACTACATTATGACGGATGAATATCGTTCAAGTATAGAAAAGATCACAGGCATATCACTCGCATATAAACCTGTCAGCGATTTCAGGAACAATTACACCGTCACCAAATCGACAGGAATAAATGCCAATGCCGGAATAAAGGTCAATTTCACGAAATTCCTCAGTTACGAAGGACGGTTCCAATATTCGGTGACAAACGGAAACGGAGAAAACTTCATACCAGCGGATTCATACATCGTCAGACTCGAAAGGGCACAGGCTACGAATACCTCAGGGACCTCGTTCCTTCCATCCTCCGGAGGACATTATATCTCAAGCACCAACCGTCAGACCTCATACACTGTCAGGAATCAGATCAACCTTGACCTGGCATTCGGCAAGGACAATTCCCACCGGATAGCCGCACTGGCCGGTTTTGAATTCAGCGACCGCCTTGACAGCGGGAAGAGTTCATTCCTCAGAGGATATGACTATCAGACAATGCAGTACATCCTCTATGATGATTATCAGCTATATACTGAAGGAGTCAAAAATCCGGCTCTGCCTGGCTTTGCATCGGCTACCGTCAACACATTCGAGCCGAACAGCCATACCCAGACAGAAACAGATTACCGCTTCGTATCCATGTATGCAAATGCCGCATATACCCTCATGGACAAATATTCGCTGAATGCAAGCATCCGTGTGGACCAGTCCAACCTTTTCGGAAGCGATCCGAGCGTCCAGTTCAAGCCGATATGGTCCGTGGGAGGAATATGGAATATGGCAAAAGAAGATTTCCTCAACGGCAAATCATGGGTAAACAGGCTCAACCTCAGGGCAAGTTTCGGTTATGCAGGAAACTCCCCGAACCCGGGTGAAGGAGGTCCCTATGATATACTTGCATCCACCTCGGACCCATCTTACAGCGATTTTGGGCTTGGCTATCAGATTGTTACCCCGGCAAATGACAAACTGTCCTGGGAAAAGACCCGCACTGTCAACGTCGGAGTTGACTTTGCATTCCTTGGCAACCGCCTCGACGGAAGTCTCGACCTCTATGATAAACGTACGACCAACCTTCTTGCACAGATACCTGTCGATCCTACCACCGGTTTCACAAGGGTGCTGTCCAATTTGGGAACAATGACCAACAGGGGAGTTGAGCTGGCTCTGAGCAGCGTGAACATTGACCGCAGGATATTCAGATGGACAACTGATTTCAATTTCACCTTCAATGCCAACAAACTCGTGGAGATGTACATTGAACAGCCACAGAGTCCGTATATACTTGCAACGCAGAACTACTGGGCAGGTTATCCGTTCGGGACAGTATTTGCCTACAACTGGGCGGGACTTGACCCGAAGGACGGAATGCCGAGGGTATATGACAGCAAGGGTGAGGCCGTAAGGTCAATTACTGCAATAGACAGCACTGATGCAGTCAAATACATGGGCACCACTGTCCCACCTTTCTATGGATCGCTTTCAAATGATTTCCAGATTGGGGATTTCAGCATCGGAATCATGTTCATCTACAATCTCGGACATGTCATGCGCAACGACATCAGCGACAAATATTCCTACCGTTTCTGTGAGAATCTGCACCATGATTTCTCCAAAAGGTGGAAGGCTCCGGGAGATGAAGCAAAGACAAATGTTCCTGCCTATTATTCATTGAAAAACAGCGAGATAAACGAGACGGATGTAAACTATCTCTACCGTTATGCCGATATAAACGTACTTCCTGCTTCATATATCAAACTCAGGGAAGTCTCACTCGGGTACAACCTTCCGGCTCAGGCTTGCAAAGCCATTCATGCGGAGAACATCTCCCTGCGTCTGATTGCCTCCAACCTTTTCACCATCGGGTTCAACGGCCAGGGCATAGATCCGGAATCATTCTACCTCTCCAGCGGAGGCAGAAGCGACAAATACAATCCATATATCTCAGCAAGCGTCAATATAGAATTTTAAAGATGAAAAAATCAATATACATAATTGCTGCAATTGCAGCAGCATTGAGCCTTGCTTCATGCGAGGACTTCCTGAATGTCAAGCCCCGCGGATATGACATTGCATCGAAAATCGAACACTATCAGGGACTTCTCCTCGGACAGGATCTGTGGCTGATGGATGAAAGCTTCCCATATATGTGCTTCGAATGTTTCATGGACAAGAATGGCTATGACAATGCTTATAGCACCATCGGGTCCAACGCGACCAATGCCTACAAATGGGAAAAGGACATTTATCGTGAAGATGAGGCTTGCGGAGAATGGAATTCCTTCACAAATCCGCTTTATTACTACAACGTGGTCATCAATCAGGTAATGGATGCTGAGGACGGCACTCAGGAGGAGAAACTTGCACTTCAGTCTGAAGCAAGGATGCTCAGGGCATATTGCACCTTCATGATGTCCCAGTTTTTCGGGAGGGTTCCGATAATAACTTCAGCTTCAACTACTTCTGGAGACTATTCACTTCGTTCCATAGATGATGTCAATCAGTTTGTCATCAGTGAAATGTCAGAGGCAGTCGGGAATTTGAAAGATGAACCGGAGCATTTCAAAAGAGTGTTCAGGACAACGGGGCTTGCGATGTACGGCAAGGTCCTGTTCTACCTTGGAAGATATGATGATGCCCTCGTACAGCTGGAGGCGGCATACAAGGCTGTCAAGACCAGAGCGGAGGTCGGACTGACGGATTATTACGAAAGAGTGACAGATGACGGTCAGGTGAATTACATAGTGTATGATTATGAGAATCCGGAGATCCTTTTCATGATTGGATCAATGAGCCGTCTTTGGCCAGCCGTATATGGCTCAATGTACAATATGCTTCTTTTCGGTGTACGGAGTGATGTCATCCGGGACTTCTACTATGATTTGAAGGATACCCGTCTTGGAGCCTTGTCTTCTGTCTCAAGCGGAAAGACTGCTTACAAGCTCTTCAAGTCCTCGGATTATTACTGTGCCAATATGGCCAATATCAAGACTAATGTCGGCATAGGAGTGCCTCAGCTCTATACAATGTATGCAGAATGTCTTGCTCGCGCCGGAAGGGTTGACGAGGCAGCTGCCGTGCTCCTGGAATTCAGGGACAACCGCATGGATCCGGGCCACGAGAGCCTTCCTGTCGATGTTACAGGACGGGATGCGATGGTGAAATTTGCCTTCGAGGAAGCCATGAGGGAGCAGCTGGGCTACGGCATAAGCTGGTTCGACATGAAGAGGGTATGGGACGACCCGCTATTCCAGTATCTCAAGGAATATTACGTCCATACCGTTGGAGGCGAATCATATACCCTTTCTCAGGACAGGCTGTATTTCCAGTATCCGCCTTCAGTGACTGCATGGCATCCGGAATATCTTGAATAATATATAAACCATTATAATATAAAACGTTATGAAAAAGTACTTGACAATTGCAGCCCTTGCTGCGCTCGTGGGAATTGCGTCCTGCGAAAAACCTGTGGAGAAAATTGACATTTCCGCATCCCCGGCGACCGTTACTTTTGAAGGTGACGGCGGTACAATCAATGTTGCAGTTACTACTTCTTCGGAGACTTTCACTGTTGAGACCGGAGCTGACTGGCTTACTTATGAGGTAAACGGAAAGGAAATTGCCCTTACTGCAACAAACAACAATACCAAGGCAGAGCGTTCGGCCACCGTTACCCTTACGGACGACCATTCTTCTTGCAAGATTGAGGTCGCTCAGCAGATCGGTTCCCCTGTTGCCGGATACAAGGCTCTTGCTTCTGCTTCGATGGATTATGCAGGAACGATGATGTATATGTTCAGCAAACCTCTGACAGAGGATTATGGCGGAATGGCTTTCCTTACTTTAACGGATATGGATGGAAACATTCTTGAACTCCTGATTTACACTCCTTTGTATCTTACCGCCGAAGAGGTAGAACTTCCTGAAGGTGAATACACTGCTGGAAAGGACAAGCTGCTTGAGTTCTATGCCGTTCCACTAACATGGGTGCCTGGAACTTCAATGTCTTTGGGCTCTGATGAAGATGAAGAGGCTACATTCGGTTCTGTATTCAAAAGCATAACAGAGCAGACATCATTTCTTGTATCAGGAAAGCTGAATATCAAGGATGGCATCATCACAGTGGACATGAAAGATGCAGAAGGAAATGAGTACAAATACGCTTATGACGGAGAGGTTGAAATCATAACTGAAAATGCAAGCTATCCTTCCGATGCTGAGGATCCTACACAGAATATCTTCCAGATTACATGCTCGTACAACGGTCTCAACGAGGCTGGCGCTCTTTCAATGACTCTTATGATTTTTGCCGGTGAAGACAGGATGAATCCTAATATCAGCATGTTCAATTTCTACATGCCGGCTGCTGAGTTCAGTGAGACAATGGATCTTTCCGGAGAGTATATGCCTGCTGAGACAGATGCCGACAAGGGAAAGGCCGGTACTGTCGATCTTGGATATATGGTGGATCTTGGTGGTTTCTCATTTCCGATGGGTTCTTCCATTATCTTCAATAACGGTGATATGTGGGCAGCTGATGGTTTGGCTACCCTCATCCTTACCAAGACAGAATCTGGTGAATACTCAATTATGGCTTCTATGGCTGATTCTACATTTACCACCATGTATCTGTTCATGCCTCAGACTACATTCCCAATCTATCTTGAGGATGCTTCGCAGGGAGTTGATTAACCTGTCATCTATTATCTTGTCATCTCGACTAAGCGAAGCGCACGGAGAGATCTAAAATAAATTAAATAACAT
>JBJFDE010000081.1:4870-9603 GCA_051889855.1 Candidatus Cryptobacteroides sp.
TTCCGTGACACTGTGAACCTTGGTGCCGACATGTATGACGTGGCGCTCTTTGCTGACAAATTCATGTTCAGGATTTGTATCGAACAAGGCAAACACTATGTTGCGGAGTTCGACCTCACGACAGGTTCCGAAACCGATTTCCGTTTCTTCGGGGAAGGGGAGAAGGAGAATCTCTTCCTTTCTCATTACTGGAGTACTTTCTGTGATCTGGAGTATCTCGTAAGTTCTTGTGCATCAGCTACTTCTTTTGAAGATTATCTTGCTGTTATCGAGAAAACCGCTGCACCTTTGGACAAGGAACTGAAGGCGATTGATAACAGTGGTTTCGTCGATTTCTATGAGAGAGATTTCGCTCGTCTTAAAGCAACCTACCAGAACTATTATTCACTTGTCAGAGTAAATGCTCTTGGAGCGTATGAACCTGAGAAATCCTATCTGAATTCACTGAAATCGACTTATAAACTCAGTGATGAGGATTTCGAAAAGATGGTTTATGTCTATTCTTCCTATGCTCCGTTCCTCTATCCCGAAATCAATTTGTGTGAAGCGATGAAGGCAATAGCAGATTTTGGAAACAATAATCAAAGGAAGGAATATGCTGTTGCTTCTCTTATCAAGGCTTATGTCGATGCAGGTTGCAACGACAGGCTCCGCGAGGCCTATGAACTTTACAAGTCTATGGTTATCAAGCCTGATTCGGACCTTTGTGCCCAGATTGAAAATGCCTTGTCACTGGGAGAGGGTGTAGAGGCTCCTGAAATTGAGTTCGAGGATATTGACGGAAAGAAATTCAATCTTTCTGCTTTTCGCGGAAAACCGCTGTATATTGACCTCTGGGCTTCATGGTGCCGTCCTTGCTGTGCTGAGATTCCATATCTTGCAAAGTTGGTGGATGCGCTCGGTGCTAACCCTGAGATTGTCTGCATAAGTATCTCTATCGATGAAAACCGGGATGACTGGACAGCCAAGCTCTCGGAAGGTGATGAAAAATGGCCTCAGTTCATCGCCACAGCAGAAGGGCAGAGAGCCATTTCTGAAGATTACGGAGTAAGCGGCATCCCTCGTTTCCTCCTTCTTGATGCTGAAGGCAGGATTGTGAGTGTCAATGCTCCGCGTCCATCTTCTCCGGGCATTAGTGAAACACTTATTGAAATGTTGAAATAATGAGAAAGTTAATGTTTTTTGTAGCAGCAGCCATGGTTGTTGCCTCCTGCTCTCCAAAGGCCCAGGTGAGCGGTTGTTTTGCCGGTACAAAGGCAATTGCTTATGGTTTCCAGTCGGACAACGACACCTGTATTGAGATAATGGAAGAATATTCTGATTTCAGGGATGGGAAATTCGCTTTCAATGTCTCAGAAGAACCAGGTGAGCTGTTCATTGCGGACAAGGACAATTTCATCACCTTCATCCAGGTCTATCTTGCTCAGGGTGAAAAGCTTGTGATGGAAGGAACCATGGCCGACTACAAGATTTCAGGTACTCCTTTCTACCAGGATATGGGTGAGTATCATGAGCTTGTGAAGGAATATGACGTGCGTGTGCGTGAGGCTCTGATGGCTATTGAAGTCAGTGCTTCTGAAGATGAGGAAGGTGAGGATGATGAGGAAGAGGAAATCGATGATGCTGCATCGGAGGATTATGCAAGGGTGAAACAGGAATGTGACGAGGCAAAATCCGAAATCGGACTCGCTTTTGTCAAAGCACATCCGGACAGTGATTTTTCGGCTTACCTCGTCTGTTATCTTCGCAAATCTGATTTCAATGAAGGCCTCCAGGCTCTGACAGAAAGGGCAAGGAACGGAAAGCTCAAATATCTGATTGACCAGACCGTGCAGAGATATTCCGGAGATGAGGCTTCCATGAAAGCTTATGCAGAATCAAAGGGGAAGGTATATGTCGGCGCAGATGCTCCGGATTTCACCCTTAAGACCATTGATGGAAAGGACTTTACGCTTTCTTCTCTTCGCGGCCGTTATGTCATGCTCGACTTCTGGGGCTCGTGGTGCCACTGGTGCATCGAGGGAATGCCGAAGGTAAAGGAAATCTCAGAAAAATACGCAGACAAACTCACAGTCGTAAGCGTTGACTGCAACGACACCGAAGCCAGATGGCGCAAGGCAGTTGACAATATCGGCTACATGACCTGGCCACAGGTCTATAACCCTCGTTCAGCCTCAATTGACGGCACCTACCAGGTAGAAGCCTTCCCAACCTTCATAATAATCAACCCCGAAGGCAAGATAATCGCCAAATTCGAAGGCGAGGGCGAAAACTTCGTCGCAGAAGTTGGGGCGCTGATTAAATAATATTATCTAAATTTGTGCGATTACAATCGCACAAGATGATATACTACTACTCTGGTTGCATCATCAGCCGCTTTGTTGCAAATAGTCTTTCTGAGGCTCTGGGAGAGGAAATGAGGTTCATCCCGGACCTGATTGACAAGGGAATTAAGGAGTTCGACTGCGAAGGCGGACTCCTTGGTTTCGTTTTTCCAGTTTATGCCTGGGACGTTCCGACCCTAGTTCGGGATTTCATAAAGAATGCCTGCTGGAAAGGCACCTGCTTCACTTTCCAGATGCCGGAAACATACCTTTGCTTTCCGGGTTTCAACCTTGACACGGAGGAAAATGCCAAATTGAAGAATGATGCAGTCAGGGCAAAACTCCCTGTCGTTGCAGAGCAGATCAGAAACCGTCAGGTCGTCTCGGACCTTATTCCGGGAAAACTCCCTTGGATCAACACTCATATCGTCGGTTCTCTTTTTAATCTTATTGTTTCAGACTCCGGTTTCCATACGACTGATGATTGCATTGGATGCGGAATTTGTGCCCGTTCCTGTCCGGTTCACAACATCACGATGGAAGATTGTAAACATCCTTCCGGCAATAAACCCGACGGACAAAACAACACGAAAGTCCGTAAGCATCCTAAATGGAACGGGAACTGCCTCCAGTGCATGGCCTGCTACCATTATTGCCCGAAAAATGCCGTCCAGTACAACAAATTTACAGCGGGCAAAGGCCAATACCACTTCTGATAAAGGCTTCGTCTTCGAGTAATCGGCAATCGTTTTGCAGTAAATTATTTGTTCAGGAGGAAATTCGATAGGACGGATTCGTCAAGGGTAAGGAGGTCGAATTCCTTGATGAGATTGTTGCCCCAAACAAGACATACAAGCGGCATCGAGCCGTTGGTAAGATTGATGAATGTCAGAGGGTCGAGGGTGGAGCAGGGGAGACTGAGTCCGAAAGAATATGCATCGTAGAACTCTTTGATGTCGGTGTCGGTAGTATCGCCATTTTGCAGGAAGATGCATAGGAAATCGCTTTCATCGAGGCCGTTGCGTTTAATTATGCCGGCAACTTTCGACAGGCAGCGGCTGCAGTGCTCACACTGTGTCGAGAAGAAGCACACCACTTTGTTGCCTTCCAGCCCCAAATTCATCTTCGAGAATTCTTCGGCGTTGAGATCGGAACTGGCACCTTTGGAAATTCTGTAGAAATAATCCGGAGGATTGATGCTGAAAGACAGCGCGATGATTCCAACTGACAGGACGGAAGCAATCCATAATCTTGCACGATGCCCCAAAGGAATTTCACCGCCTTTCCAGCCAAGCATAAGCAGTATGCCGAAAACACCGTTTTTAATGAGCGACTCGACAGGATTCATTTCTACCAGCGAACCGAAGCAGTGGCAGGATTCCTCATCTTTGAGAGCGATGCGCCATATCAGAAACGAAGAAAAGACCACAAGCACAAGTGCCGTGGTCCAGTTTGTCGGTTTTCTCCGCCATCCGCTGACAAGCCCGAGTCCCAATATCGCTTCGAAAGCGATGAGCAGCCTTGCTGCAAAGGAACAGGCATCAAATGAAGCCAATCCGAAAGAGAAGACATAAAGCTCGAAATCGGACAGTGAAATCAGTTTCAGAATGGCGGAAATACAAAACAGCAGTCCCAGGATAATCCTTGGAAAGGACATCGTCAATATGCGTTTTTGCAGGTTACCTTAGTTGTAATACCCGCAACTGATGCACTTGAATTGAGGGAAGCGCATCCTTTTTCAGGCTTGTCGACCTCAGCTGTGGATTCGCTCTTGCTGTCACCGGTCGTGATGACGGTTGTACATTTGCATTTGTCTGATTTCTGACAAGATACAGTGCAGAGAACTGCCAAAACGGCAACGATTGTAAAAATAATTTTTTTCATAGAATCTGATTTTTCATGTTGACCTTGCAAAGGAATGCATATTTGCCAATAAATACAATAAATTTAGACCAAAATATCAATTATATCCCTCATTTGCCAACAGGTGGCATGTTCTGGGTATTCTCGCAAGGTTAGATTGAGATTTAACCTGTGAAAAATGATATGTTCTTGCATGAATGATCATTTTGTTTGTACCTTTGTCCGAAGCCAGTGAACTGCCTTCAGTGCATGGCCTGCTACCATTATTGCCCGAATAATACCGTCCAGCACGGCAAACTTACAGCTGGCCAAGGCCCGTACCACTTTTAGGAAATACCTGGAACTTGCGAAACTTCTTCCCACCGCACATTTATCTTTCTACGAGGACCTATCCCGTATCCCTGACCGTCCCTCCTATCTATTCGCTGGAAAAGTCCTCTGGACTGTTTCCTAATCGCTCTCGACCCCGGAGAAGGAACTTACCTACGACCTAAAGATCTCTAAATTTGGTAGTTTCGCGGCATGCGAAACCATAGTCATTTTAGT
>JBJFDE010000082.1:0-2596 GCA_051889855.1 Candidatus Cryptobacteroides sp.
GGAAATTGTAGGTGAAGGAGTCCAGATAGCATTTGTCTCCGTAGAAGAAGCTGACATCCTTGCAGTTGATGATCTTTGTGCCGAGCCTTGTCTGGCCCTTCATCTGCGACATGTCTATCTGTTTGCTGGTATAGACCTGCTCTGCCCTGTCCTTGAGTTCATAGAAGGCGTTGATTCTGTAACGGGCTTTTCCTGTCCTTGCGCATGGAGTGCTGCGTATCCATTCGAGTTCACGGCGCAGGATGTTGCGGACTTTGTCCGTCTCGGCATTGTAGTTCGCTATGCGTTCCTCCCGTTTTTCGAGATAGTTCTGATAGTTGCCTTTATAGGTATAAATGGCTCCACGGTCCATCTCCATCACTATATTGCACACTCTGTCAAGAAAATAACGGTCGTGGGTTACCATCAGCAGGGTGCAGCGGGAGCGGCTAAGATAGTTTTCGAGGTATTCGATTGCATCGATGTCCAGATGGTTGGTAGGCTCGTCCATGATGAAGAAATCAGCCTCGCTTGCAAGCATTTGGGTCAGGGCCACCCTCTTGACCTCACCTCCGGAAAGTTCTTTCATCTTCTGAGTGCTGTCCGTGAGATTGAAGTTGGTCAGGAACTTGATGACGCGTCTCTCATACTCCCACAAATGCTCCTGGTCGAGGTGTCTGACATAATTTTGACTGGATGCCATTATCTGGTCAAATATGCTTTTTTCGGGGTCGAATTCATAGTCCTGCTCAAGAAATGCTATTTTTATGTCTTTGAGGAACAGGATTTTACCGCCGGAATCGGATTTGTCCTTGCCGGCCAATATCCTCATCAGGGATGTTTTTCCCGTTCCGTTCGGAGCAATCAATGCTATCTTGTCGCCCTCGTTTATGTTGAATCCGATGTGTTCGAACAACACTTTCGGCCCGTATGATTTTGATATGTTTTCTATTTGCAGGTAACTTGCCATTGATCCGTTACATTTTGTTTTGAGAGATATCTCGACTACATCCTTCGGGTTTCGCTATGACTGACAATTTAGTCAGTTTCATCATTTTATCTGAAGAATCGGTCCACTTCCTTGACTGCTTCAGGCAGGGCGAAGACTGCCACTCGGTCGTAGGCCTGAATCTGAGTGTCACCGACTGCGATGAAAGACTCGTTTCCACGGATGACTCCGCCCACGATGGCGTTTCGAGGGAAGTTGATGTCCTTGAGAGGATATTTGGTGATTTTCGTATCAGGTGCGACTATGAACTCCAGAACCTCAGCATTTGTGCCACTCATATATTTGATGAAGCGGACTTTGTTGCTGAGGGTGAACTTGAAAATCCTGCCTGCCGTGATCAGTTTCTTGTTTATGACCGCGTCCACTCCCATTCCTTCTGCCAGCCTGATGTATTCGAGGTTTTCCACCTCTGCAATGGTTCTGGAGACTCCGAGTCTTTTTGCTGCAACGCAGGCCAGAATGTTGGTCTCGGAATTGTTGGTGACTGCCACGAATGCATCATAATCCCGGATGGATTCTTCGAGCAGCATGTCAGAGTTGCGGCCGTCTCCGTTTACAACTATCACATTGTCAGGCAGTTTTTCGGACAAATCGATGCATTTCTCCTTATTCATCTCGATTATCTTTACTGAATCCACCTGCTTGCACAGCTGCCTTGCCACCATCTCACCAATCGGGCTTCCTCCGAGAATCATCAGCTTGTTCACCTCAATGTTTGTCTTGCCGATGTAGCTCATGAGCATTTCCATTCCTTCGCGTTTCGAGATGATGAACACAAGGTCATGATATTTGAATCTTGTGTCGAACTTTGGGATGATGGTCTCATCTCCTCGTGCGATTGCTACGACGCGGAAGTTATGTCCCTGAGTTGCAGCTACTTGACTGAATTCTGCCATGTTCATTCCGATCAATGGTGATTCGTCTTCGAGGCGGAATACGGCCATGTTCAGCTTACCGCGTGCAAAGTCCATTGAGTCTGTGGATGCGGTTCTGCGCAGGAGGTC
Organism: Candidatus Cryptobacteroides sp.; assembly: GCA_051889855.1. GTDB lineage: Bacteria > Bacteroidota > Bacteroidia > Bacteroidales > UBA932 > Cryptobacteroides. The sequence goes on from JBJFDE010000082.1 coordinate 1,993, forward strand.
CACTATTTCTCCTGCTGCAATTTTCTCAGGATAGAACAGCAGGTCGATGCCCATCTCGGTGAAGAGGGATTTGTTCTCGTATGTGAGGTATTCTTCTGTGTTGATCCTGGCTGTGGCTTTCTTGCTGCCGAGTTTCTTGGCAAGCATCGCACTGACGATGTTGACGTCTTGTGATTCGGAAGGATTCACGGCTATGAACAGGTCGGCACTGGATGCTCCGGCTTCATATAGTACTTTGATTGAAGACGGATTTCCTTCGACTGTCACTACGTCGGTGTTTGCTACGAGAGAGTCAAGTCTTTCACGTGATTTGTCTATTACGGTGATGTCATTGGCTTCTCCGCTGAGCATTTTGGCCAGGTGGGAGCCTACTTCGCCGGCTCCGGCAATTATTATTTTCATATTTTCGATGTTTTCCTGCTGTCTGTTTGTTTCCCTTGTCGTTCTTTGGTGGTTGGGTGGTGCATAATATGAAAATATGTCTTAACCCTTGTCACTTCGTGACATCCCCTGTTAGGGGAATGCCGCCCCGACTTGTCGGGTCGGGTGCCATCGCTGCTTCAACTTCTTCGAAGTCTCGCTGACGCGAGTGGCACGTCGCTGA
>JBJFDE010000083.1:0-2595 GCA_051889855.1 Candidatus Cryptobacteroides sp.
CGCAAGAGAAGACGCGAGAATGAAATGTTCACACCTGCTGTACTCGAAACCGGAGTAAGCGTCTCCACGGTTACGTATTGTCATAAGAAAAATAGGTCAGTAGCTTTGCGAAAAATATGAAACAATGAATCGAAGCTACGACACAACAACGCCTGAAGGCAAGAGTCAGGTTATTGAGGCCTATCGAGAGGCTGTTAAATCAGAGGCTGGATTGAGCCTCAAGGCATTCTGTGACAGGCTGGGATTGAGTGATGGTTACAATTATGTCCGCTGGTGGGCCAATAGGCACGGTATATACATCTATGAAATACAGCGAGAGGAAAAAGGAACCCCGGATCAAAATCAACCTACCTTCATTCAGGTGCAGCCGAGCCGGCAATCCTTTTCATCAAGACTGAAGGCTGTGTCAATTACCTTTCCCGACGGTGTCAATCTGACCCTTCAGGAATCCGGCGTTGCAGAGGTGATTGCTCTTTTGGACTCATATCGATCAAGACATCAGGCGGAGGGAGGCGCAACTCCATGTTCTCGCTAGAAAGTAATGTCCGTTACTTCATGTGCCAACATCCGGTAAGTATGCGCAAGGGTATCGACTCGCTGTTTAATCTTGTCGTGTCGGAATCCCCGATGTCCCCGATGACTGGGGATGTGTTCGTGTTCTTTTCAAAGAACAGGCAGTCAGTCAAGATTCTCAGGTGGGATACCGACGGTTTTCTTCTTTATCAGAAGCGTCTGGAAAGAGGCTCATTCGAGATGCCTCGCAAGAGTGCCGACACTGGCTATTACGAGCTCTCGTGGGAGACTTTCAATTTTATAATGTCCGGTGTCTCGCTGGAGAGTGTATGCTTTCGTAAACGCTATAGAACACGTTTTATTAGAGTATAAATAATTGAGCATCAACAAAATAAATTACAAAAAGGCTTGTTTTTCTCATAGAAAAGTCGTACCTTTATACTATGGGAAAGGACATGATCATAGAGATATTGAAGTTGCAACTGGAGGCTGCCAATGAAGCAAATATCCGGTTGAATGAGACTATGAAGTCTATGGAGGCAAGTTTTAAAGCAACCGTCTTTGAGCTTCGTAAACAGATCGCAAGCCTGGAATCCCTTCTCAAGGAACGAGATGAAAGTCTCGGCAAAGCCAACGCCCAGATGCGAGGCCTCAAGGCCACTTATCTTCCCAAGCAATCGGAAAAGCAGTCAACCGCAGCAGGGGCGAAGTCTGATGAGCAGAAAGCCGCTGAAGAGTCGGCCCGCAAGGCCGCTATCAAGGCCCGCGGCAACAACGGAGCCAGGCGCAAGGACTACTTCACCGTGGACACGGTTGAAGAAGATGTCTATCCTGAAAACGTTGATGCAGATGCGTGTATTGAAATAGGCGTGCGTGACGTCATCCGTTATGAGATGATACGTCCCAGCTTCGTCAAACATATCTATCATATCCATAACCTCAAGAAGGATGATGTCATCTATAGCGGTGCAACCCCTTTAAGTCCACTGATGAACTCGCGCTTCGACGGATCGTTCATAGCCGGCATTGCAGAGTTGAGATACCTTTACTCAATGCCGGTTGAACGTATAGTCAAGTACTTTCAAGGCAATGGCTTTGACCTTGACAAGCAGACCGCCCACGGGCTCCTTGCAAAGACTGCCGATCTTTTTGATAAACTGTACGAGGCTATGGGAAAGGCAGTGAAAGAAGGCCGCTATCTTCACTGCGATGAGACATATCACACTGTTCTTGTGAAAGACGACGGCAAAGGCAGCAAGAAGGGTTATATCTGGGTTATAGTCAATGCGCAGACTGGTCTGTCATACTTCTTCTATGATGACGGTTCCCGTAGCGAAAAGGTCATTCTGAAAGAACTCGATGGCTACAAAGGAATAATCCAGTCCGATGGCCTTGGGGCCTACAAGAAAGTGGCCATGCAATCCGGGGGCAATATCACAAGGGTTGCTTGCCTGCAGCACTGCAAGAGGGCCTTCCTGGAAGACGGTGTAAAAGACAATCCTGATGCTAAAGAAGTCGCCTCCCTTGCAAACAGTCTTTATCACAATGAGCATCAGCACAAGATAGGGGAAGACGGATGGACTATTGATGATAATCTGAAGTGGCGCCAGCAATATGCACCACCTATACTTGCGGCACTGAAGTCCAAACTCGAAGAGATTAGGGGCAGTCTGGAAAAGTATCCGCCTAAGAGTCAGATGCACAAGGCGGCGAACTACTTCCTCAATGAATGGGACGGCATAGAAACCATCTCAAAGTATGGTGATGTCGAATGGGATAACAACCGTCTTGAGAGGACCAATCGGTATGTCTCTCTATCCAGACACAACTCCCTCTTCTTCGGCAGCCATGCCGGAGCAAAGCGTGGATGCATCTTCTACTCCCTTGCATGCTCATGTCGTGAGATGGGCATCAACTTCTTCGACTATCTGTCGGATGTACTCAACAGAACAGCCGCCTTGCCTCCCAACTCAAGACCCGAGGCTTACCGGAACCTCCTCCCAGACAAATGGACTAAAGAATAGCAGGGCAACACTCCCTGCTTTATTTATGCAACTGATATGTAAAGTCGGAGACGCTTAC
>JBJFDE010000084.1:0-9516 GCA_051889855.1 Candidatus Cryptobacteroides sp.
CTTCGGGGCCAGATTCTTTGCTTCAAGCACCTTACCGATGAGCGGCACAAATACGCCGTTCTTTTCCTCGCACCACCTCGGTGCAATCATTTCTTTAAGTTCCTGTGTCATAATGTTAGCTCTTGTTCTATAGATTCATAATATCAGACCCTCCTCGATGGCCGCTTTCCTGATACGTTCGGCCAGCCGTTCATATTCAAGCTCCGTCGCCCTGGTGTCCTGAACAAACTTCAGATCCTTCTCGTCATCATCGCTGAACGGCCCGTTTTCCAGCAAGTCCCGCAAATCATAAGCATAATGATTTATAGCCTGTACAATGTTCCTGAGATTGCCGCTATCGCGAAAAATTTTATTAAACTCACTCATAGCTACATATTTAATATATCTTCTCTCTTTATCATAAAGTCATGGATCTTATTTTTGCACCCCTGAAAAGTATCACCCTCGCAGGGGTGTTTTCGCCGGAATGCTCCGGCTACGTACTAAAAACTAAAACCTAAACCTAAAAATATGGAAGTAACGCCTCACGGCGGTTAACCTTTGAACACATAGTGCCTGAAATCACTATCGTCCATAACCCCTATCTTTTTCAATCTGTCAAGCAACGCAAAGACTTCATCGCCATCACTCTCTAACTGCGAGAACAGTAGCACCAGCCTTGCAACCTGGTTTGCATCGAACAGATGGCCGTCGAACATGGAAAGGTCGAACTCTTTCTTTGTGATGTCATAGAACGGCTTGTTTATGATCGGTGCCACATAATGCTGATACTGCTTCTGGGCATTAGAAATGTGCGTCGACATCGACTTGAGTGCCATTTTCAGTTTACGGACCCACTCCCTGTCATGCTTCCTGACATTGGCATCACCGGTACCGCGAACCTCTGCAATCTTATACAAACTCTCCACCCTTGACTCGAAGTCTTCAAGAAATATGGTCGCTGCATCAACGCAATCGATGCAGCATGTAAGCAGATGATTAAGCTTCCGTTCCTGCCGTTCCTGCTTCACAAGGCTTTCCCTCGACATCCTGAACATCTTCTCTTCATCGGTCATGAAATATCTGCAATTTCCCGCATAGGTATAAGGGCGTATTGGAATTCTGAGCTCCTTGCATAGGCTGCAATCTTCATTCGAATTCGCACACTGCCGACATCTCCTTAGCGACCTATCCTCAATAAGTTGTCTCCCTTCAGCAAGTATCTGTTCGTCTGTAATCACACTGTAATCCATGGCTATGCAGGCAAATCATCATCGATTTCAACACTCGTAGAAGGAATCTCCGCCGCCTCCATCTGAGAGGCCCGGCGCTCCTTCATGTTCCCGAGGATAGGAAGATTCTTCCTCTGTTCCTCGCTCATCTTCTCAAACTCCTTCTTGTCAACCGAAGGCTTGATTATATGTGTGTCCCCGTAAGAACTCGGATTCCTGAGCTCGAAGGCGGTCATATTGAGATAGATGCCCTTATCTCCCACAAAGATTTCCGAATTCACATCCACCGGGATAATCACGCTCTTCCTGCCGTCCACCTTGGCAAAGACTACGTCCTTCATCTTCTTCAGGTCAATTTTGATGTTATAATTACTCATAATTTCAATAGATATTTTGATTTGATGTTCTTCTTCAAAATCCTGATTTCACCTTCAACGAGGTCAATGGTTGCATACTGGGGTCTGTCAGAGACTTTGGCACATATCGATATAAGATTATCGAGAAATAGCTCATCCGCAATTCTGATTGTCACAGAAGCTCCAGATTGCTCAAGCATTGGTTTGGGAACAAGGGCTATTCCGATGTCGAATTTAATTTTGTCTAGATTTATGTTCATGGCTATCAATAGTTTTCTTGCAATTTTCTGATTTGGCAATTTTTATGGCCGCTTGCGCTATTTTAATGATGACTGGTTCCTGCTCCATGGCCCACACCATATGCTTCAAGATATCACGCCCAAAGCCATTAATTAAACTATATGTATTTTCTTCATTTCCAGATATTACGAGAAGACAATCGCAGTCACATCCAGTCATATCGCGTATCACGCATTTAATTGTATCGGATACCACATCTACATTTTTCATAATGATAGTTTTTAAAGGGGACCCGGAGCGCGAGGCCCCCTGATGGTTTACTCAAAATACGGTGGAATCAGAAGCGCTCCCTGATTTCATCATCATCTTCAAAATCTTCATCCCAGCAGCCAAGGTAGATGCACAGCGCCAGCGAAGCATAGTGATGATACGCCAGATGTGCCTTTCCCATCGCCGCCTGGACGGCATTGACGATCAACACGACCGCCATGAATACTCCGAATAGCCTGAAGATCCAGACCGCCGGAGACTTGCAGCTAAAAATTCTGCGAAAAGTGTTTTTGGATAGTAACATAGTCCCACCGTTTTTTAGTTAAACTTTATTATATTTACACATTTTTATTTGTGTATCGTTTGTGTTCCGTTTGTAAACCGATACAAATATAAGAGCATTTCTCATATTATGCAAGAAAATTAAGAGAATATTTCATGTTAATATTTTGTTTTATGGAAACGACTGTAAAAGATAGACTAATTTCCTTTATAAAATATAAAGGATTAAATAAGAATAGTTTCGAGAAGATTTGTGGGTTTGGTACAAGCTACGTAAATAATATCAGAGTATCAATTCAGCCAGATAAAGTTCAGAAGATTGCTCATAATTTTCCAGACTTAAATACCGGATGGTTATTAACAGGAGAAGGGGATATGTTGAAAGCGGATCAAGAACCTCAGAGTTCAGTAATGATTGATCGGAGAGTGCTTGATACTATTATATCTCAGCAAGAAACAATCCGTAGTCAGCAATTACTTATCGAAAAATTAGTTGATGCAAAAATTCAAATAGATGCCCAAAAGGACGGACATGTCGAATGTGCAGGTGCACTTGGGGCATAAAAGAGGATAGTTTTATTAAACAGCCTAAATAGATAGCATATGAAATTATTAAGAGCATTCCTTGACAATGATGCAAAAAATCAAATTAGTAGTCTTGAGGAAGATGTGCGTATGTATAAGACAATTAGCGACGAGAAAAGCAAAACTATAGATAAGTTAAAAGCGATAATAGATTCCCTTGAATATAAGATTGCTGACTTGGAGAGGCAATTGAGTTATTGGCCATCAGGAAACTATGATTCTGACGCTAGCAATGTATACAGTGAGATTTCCAACTCTTCAAATGATTCTTTAGAATCCGATGCCATAACATCAAATAAGAGAAAAAAACATGGTAATTTGGACGAACTGAGAGCGCGCCAGTTAAGCCAAGATGCCAAAGGCCAAGATTTAGACTGTTGCGTCAGAACCGATACGATATTTTATAATAAGAAAATCGTCATTACTGGAGTATTTTGTCAATATCCAGATAGAAATGAACTTGCATACATACTAAAAAGTTATGGTGCAGATATAAAATCATCCATATCAGGCCGCACAAATATTGTAATCATGGGCTCGGATGCTGGGCCTAAGAAACAAGAAAAAATTATAGAAATAAATAGCAATGGAGGAAATATTCAGGTTCTGAATGAATTTGAATTATATCGTATTCTTGATGAAATATTAAAAGGATGCCCAGATAAAAGAGAAGGATGCCCAGATAAAAGAGAAGGATGCCCAGATAAAAGCTCTTTTGGACATCCTCTCTAAAAATCATTAAAATACGGTGGAAGGCGTCGGACCTCCCGGCCGGGCGCCTTTCGTCTTACAAATATATAAAATTTTCATCATTCATATTGCATAATTATTTGAAAGTCAAATATACAAAATATCCCTCCGAACCTCCCGCATACAGAAAAATTTCCCGAAAATAAAACCATGGACCTTACAAATTGAAATTTTTGCTCCAAAATAGCAAAAATCACATGACAGACACATCAAAAATCAAAGTTAAGCAACTAATTATTAGCAACTTACCGCGCCATGTCCCGGGACGCAAACGGGACAAAAATTATAAAAATTCAACCTCCAAATTTTCATAACTCATTGATAATCAGATATGAAAAATTGTAAGCACCCCTCGCATAGAGTCTTGGTATCTCAACCAAAGCCTTGCAACTCAGTGAATTATAATGAGTTGCAAGGCTTTGGCTTTGAAGTGGGACAGGAGCGGGACAAAGAGGGCTCAATGGAAATTCCCGGTTGGTCATATCAGGCCATAAAGAAGATTCCAGACAAAAAAGCGGGCGAGTTTGCCGATGAGCATCAGGAGTATTGTCCAGAAGGGACGAGTTTTGTAGAAACCGAGAGCGATGGCAATCACATCACCGATTACCGGCACCCAGCAAGTCAGAGCCAGCCAGACCCCGTATTTGTCAATCTTGACCTTCTGCTTCTGAAGAGTTTCCGGCTTTACCTTGAACCATTTTTCAATCCATTCCCATTTGCCGATCCAGCCAATCCAGTAGGTGAATACACTGCCCAGCCAGTTACCCAAAGTGCCCACCACGAGGCAGCCCATAGGATTTCCGGTGGCAGCCAGAATGCCAAGATAGAGTGCATCCGAGCTGAAAGGCAGCACTGTGGCAGCCAGAAAAGCTCCTATGAAAAGCCCCAGAAGCCCAAGACTCTGCAACCATTCCATACTCAGGAGCGTTTAGCTGTGAAGAAATCCTTGACGATGGCAGAACATTCGTCCGCAAGAACACCCTTTATGACCTCCGTCTTGGGGTGGAGCAGACTTGGACTAAAGCGCGAATAACCGCGCTTCGGGTCCTCTGCACCGTACACAATCCTGCCTATCTGCGACCATGCAAGAGCCCCCGCGCACATCGGACAAGGCTCAACTGTCACATATAATGTGCAGTCACTCAGATACTTGCCGCCAACAGCCTCTGTAGCTGCAGTGATGGCAATCATCTCCGCATGGGCAGTGGCATCGTGAAGCCTCTCAGTCATGTTGTGCCCCTTGCCGATGATTTTTCCGCGGCAGACAATAACGGCACCGACAGGCACCTCGTCCTCGCAAGCCGCATTGGCAGCCTCCTTGAGGGCCTCCTTCATAAATTTCTCGTGTTCCTCCATATATCCTCCTGAATACAAGTAGGGCGTGAACCGTCCCGGTCACGCCCTACAGTAAAAATCTACCCCTGAATAATGAAAGACAATTCCGGGGAAGGGACTCTTACCATCTATCCTCAGATGATACAGTCAATTTCTTACGTCCATGACGACGGCGAGCTGCCAATACGCGGCGTCCGTTCGGAGTGGACATGCGCTCGCGGAAACCGTGTTTGTTACGGCGCTTGCGCTGCGATGGTTGGAATGTTCTTTTCATTATTTTTAGTTTTTATATATTCTCGTCAAATTGGGAGTGCAAAGGTAGTCTTTTTAGATGGAATTACAAAATATTTTGTTATTTTTCTATGAAAATTACCATTTTCTGATCGAAGAACTCGTCCCGGAGCCAGTTATCAATGCCCCAAGTGTGCACAGAACCCTTTCTCATCCGGAATTTTCCCATCGCCGTGGCAATCTCCTCTACCAGATCACCACCCTTCAGATAAAGGATTCCCTCAGAGTATTTCCCCTTCACCCAAGGCATGAAATTATCCAATGAAGTCACCGCCCTCGACACGATATAATTAAAGGAATCCTCTAGACTTTCTGCCCTGGCATTCACAACTTTAACATTCTTAAGCCCCAGTGAAGAGGCAACTCCGGAAGCCACGATGGTCTTTTTCCCAATGGAATCGCAAAGGGTGAAGTCAACTTCTGGGAACATTACTGCCAGCGGAATGCCGGGGAAACCTCCGCCGGTTCCAAGGTCCAGCACCTTCAGCCTGCCGCCATTTCCTTTAACCCCGGAAGTAAAGGCCTCGAACGCCTCCGGCATCTGATATTTCAGGAAGGCAGCAATGGCAAGCGAGTGGAGAACGTGGTGGCTGTACAGCTGGTCAATGTCCTTTCGGGAGATTACATTGATTTTGGAATTCCAGTCGCGGTACAGCATGTCCATTGCTGCGAATTGCTCCAGCTGTTCCGGACGAAGCTGGGGAAATGATTCGGTAATTATTGTTTTGAAATCTTCGTAATTCATTGATATATAAATTTATAGTATTAATTCCTGACTGGTATGGCTTCCTTGCCCGAAGGATGGTCCGGCATGGCCTCCTTGCCCGAAGGATGGTCCCGCAGGATTTCCTTGTCCGAAGAATGCTCCGGCAGGCTAAAGCAGTTCGTCAGAATAATCCATCATCTTGAGCAGCATGGCTTTAGCCCTGCGTATCTTGGTCTTGACAGTGTTGATCGGCATATCCAGTGCATCAGCAATCTCCTTATATCCGAAATTATCGATAAGATTCATCTTTGCCACAAGCTTGTAATCTTCCTTCAACTTTTCGATGTTGTTCAGCCATTTGTCATATTCCTGCTGGTTGATGATGTCCTCTTCCGGATTGTGAATCATTGCAGGCAGTTCCTTCAACTCAGCCAATTCTTCGTTGATGGATGTGGTCGGAAGATTGCTCTTCTCCCTGTCGTGTTTTGAAAGGTGATCGAAAGCCGTGTTTCTGGCAATCCTGTACAGCCATGTCGAAAACTTGAACTCGGGATTGAAAGACTCTATCTGGCTGAAGGCCTTCTGGAAACTCTCAAGGCAGATGTCCTCAATATCTTCTTTCTGACTGACATAACGGGCGATATGACTTTTCACGCCTCCGTTGTATCTGGTATATAGCACGATGAATGCGGCCTGGTTCTGTTCAATGGCAAGCCTTACGAGTTCCTCATCGCACAGTTTAGTGAGCTTCGAGCCAGTTGCTTCCATGATTGCACTCCACAGTTAAAGGTACAGACAACGAAATAACATTTTCCATTTCCTCCCTGACAAGCTTCTCCAAAATCTCAACCTCCTCATTTACAGCATCAAAGACAAGCTCATCATGAATCTGAAGGACCATCCTGCTTTTAAGCCCCTCTTCCATTATGCGCCTGTCCACATTGATCATGGCGAGTTTGATGATGTCAGCAGAAGTGCCCTGGATAGGAGCGTTCACGGCGTTCCTCTCAGCCAGAGAACGCACGGTCGCATTCTTTGAATTGATATCCGGAAGATAACGCCTCCTGCCGAACAGGGTTTCCACATATCCGCATTCCCTCGCTGCCACGAGAGTGTCATTTATATATGAGGATATTGCAGGGAAATTCTCAAAATAGTCGTCGATTATTTTCTTCGCTTCGGCGCGGCTCAGCTTCAGCCTCTGGGAAAGCCCGAATGCTGAAATTCCGTACATAATACCAAAGTTGGCAGTCTTGGCAATCCTCCTCTGGTCTGCCGTCACTTCGCTCAGGTCGATACCGAAAATCTTCGCAGCAGTGGTGGCATGCACGTCCTGACCTTTCCGGAAGGCCTCGATAAGATGTGAGTCACAGCTCAGGTGAGCCATGATTCTGAGTTCAATCTGCGAATAGTCCGCCGAAATGATAACTCCGTCCGGGCGGCTCGGCACGAAAGCCTTGCGAATCTCCCTGCCCCTGTCCGTCCTGATAGGAATGTTCTGCAGGTTTGGCTTTGATGAGCTCAACCTTCCTGTTGCTGTAAGTGCTTGATTGAAAGTGGTATGAATCTTACCTGTCACATCAGATATGAAAGTAGGGAAGGGCTCGATATAGGTCGAGAGCAGCTTCTTCACACCTCTGTATTCAAGAATTTCATTGATGATAGGATGCTTGTCGGCGAGTGTGGAGAGAGTATCCTCGTCGGTAGGGTAGGTATATCTCACACCGGATTTTGGCTTCATCTTCGGGTCAACCTTCAGCTTTTCAAACAGAACGGTACCTATCTGCTTGGGAGACATGATGTTAAGGTCCGGTTCACCGGCAAGTTCGCGCACTCTGTCCTGAATCTCTTTCATTTCAACCGACAAAGCTGAAGCATAACGGCGGAGCTGTGCGGTATCAATCTTGACACCTTCTCTTTCCATACGTGACAGTACCTTCATAAGTGGCTCTTCCATAGTTAGATACAGTTTTTCAAGACCGTGCTCTTCCAACTCCTGCATGATTTTTTCGCCGAGCATAGCCGTGATTGCAATCTCTTCGGCTTTTGCCATTGAACTATCCTCCTGAGGAACTTCGTCGAAAAGCGAAAGAGACTGTTCCTTCGGTTCCGAGCCGCTCGCCGATCCGATGATATAATCCAGATAAGTACGTGCGAGTATATCTATCTTGTGGTTTTTCTCCGGGTTGATGAGGTAGTGCATCAGTTCAATGTCGTACATGCGGCCATTGATTCCAAAGCCGTTATAGACGAGTATATTTGTCTGATATTTAAGGTCATACCCATATTTGTCGATTTTGTCGTCTTCGAGAATTGACCTTAATTCGGCGGCAGTGCCTTCTGTGAAATATGCCCCGGTTCCGTCGTCATTGCAAACAGCCGCGGTGATTTTCCTGATTCCGCTGAATATGCCCGGTGAATCAGCCTCTGTCAGGATGGAAACTTTTCCTTTTGCCTTTGCCCTCATACAAAACTTATCGCACGGAATGCTTTCAATGGTAATACTCTTTTTCGGCTGTTCTTGTGCAACTTGTACATGGGCAATATATTTCTTCAGGGAGGTAAATTCGTATTTTTCGAAAAGGTCCGCTACCTCGGGTGCATAGACAAAGTCCACCTTCATCTGCTCGCTTGTTGCCTCAAGTTCTATGTCAGTCTTGATGGTAACCAGGTCATGACTCATGGATACATGGCCTCTGGCATTCTCGAAAGCTTCCCTCTGTTTGGGAGTCAACTCATTGATATGCTGATAGATGTTCTCTACGGTGCCGAATTTGCCAATCAGTTTCCCGGCACCGACTTCCCCTACGCCCCTGACACCCGGAACATTGTCAGCGGTGTCTCCGCATATAGTGAGTATTTCAATGACCTGCTCCGGAGAGTTTATGCCATATTTCGCACAGATTGCATTCCTGTCCACAAGTTCGTTATCTCCACCTCCCTTGCCAGGCTTGAATTGGAAGATATGCTCTGAAATCAACTGCCCGTAATCCTTGTCCGGAGTGACCATATAGACATCAAATCCTTCTTTTTCAGCCTTTTTCGCCATTGAACCTATGACATCGTCGGCCTCATATCCTTTCACCATCAGTACGGGAATTCTCAAAGCTCCGCATATTTCCACCAGAGGCTCCAGTGAATCAATCACAAGCTGCGGTGTTTCATCCCGGGTTCCCTTATATTCCGGATACATCTCGTGCCTGAAAGTTCCGCCCGGTGGATCGAACGCCACTGCCAGATGCGTAGGCTTCTCTTTTTCAATGAGTTCCAGAAGATATTTGGTGAATCCGAAAAGAATGGACATGTCTGCACCCTTGGAATTGATCATCGGGTGGCGCAGGAATGCGTAATACATCTTGAATACCAGAGCATGTCCGTCAATCAGGAACAGTCTTTTTTCCATTTTTCCTTATAATATAGTATATATGCTCGCAAATATAAATGAAAAACCTTATTAAATGAAACATAAATATAAAATAGTTTCAATAAT
>JBJFDE010000085.1:0-9493 GCA_051889855.1 Candidatus Cryptobacteroides sp.
TCGACTACGTCCTCCGGACTTCGCTCGATATGACAGACTTAATGGTCAGCCTCTTTATTATTTTCATAAGCCCCCCCATCCAAAGGAGTGGCCTCCCTATTGCGCAATGAAACGATACAAGATTTCCCCGCTCTGTCTGGCCGGGGCCGTTTGTGAAGCAGAAAAGCGGGACAGACGCGCAGCACGAACTGCAAAATTTCTCAGACACTGATCATCAGAGGATACTGTATCCAGAACCTTCGCATTGACAACCCTTCCTGAGTTGTCAACGGTAATTATCACTGTGACGTCACCTTCTCCATAGCATCGGTATGCCGGGATATTGAGATGGCTGGCTTTGCGTCCCTCAAGCGAATAGGACACAACAGAAGGGCCGCTATATTCTTTCTGATTTGACTCATCCTTTTTCTTGTCGGATGGCATTTCCACAGTTTCCTCCCTGGCATCCTCCTGAATAGCATCCTTCTGCCCATTTTTCAACTCAGCAGCAAGCCTTTCAGCATCTTTATACAGCTGTTCAGCATCAGTTCCCCTGTCATCCTTCAGGCTTGAACGGGAATCTACCGCTATATTGCGTATCTGAGACGAAGGAGTATTCCGCGATGCTTCGATGAGTTCATCCAGCTTTTTGCTGATATCCTCCTTGAACTCCATCTCCTTCTCCTGCCTCTCCATTTCTTCCTGCTTTGAGAAATCCAGAACGAAGGAATTTTCACGTTTGACAGTCGAGTCTATGCCCACGGCCAATAAGACAATTATCACCGTGAGATGGAATATCACGGTGATATAAAGTCCTGCCTTATTTTCCTTTGGTAACTTCAAAACTTTCAGTTCCTGATTTATTTCTTGCAGTTGGCAAGGGATTTCTCAATAGTTGCAGAGATGACATCAATGGCTACCTTGTTATGGCCGCCCTGAGGAATGATTATGTCCGCATACCTCTTGCTCGGTTCAATGAACTGAAGGAACATTGGTTTTACAGTCTTGGAATACCTGTCAATGACCCACTCGACTGTCTTGCCTCTTTCTATAATGTCCCTTGACATGACCCTCATGAGCCTGTCGTCATCATCAGCATCTACGAATATTTTGATATCCAATTGTTTGCGAAGCTCTGCACAAGTGAATATCAGAATACCCTCAACGATTATCACGTCAGCAGGGGTTACAGTCACTGTCTCATCCTTGGAACGGGAGCATGTGATGTACGAATATACAGGCTGTTCGATAGGCTTGCCTTCTTTCAGTTCTTTCAAATGCTGGCAAAGCAACTCGAAATCAATGGAATCAGGATGGTCAAAATTATGTTCCTTCTTCTGTTGTTCGGTGCAATGGCTGAGGTCCTTATAATAGGAATCCTGAGGTATTACCACGACTCTGTCTTTCAACTGTTGAGTAATGGCCTTGACTACTGTAGTCTTTCCTGAACCGGAGCCTCCGGCAATTCCGATGATGAGCATAATGCGGATATTTTAAGTTTTCTGTTAATACTCTGCGTTCTTTGGTGTACGTGGGAACGGAATAACGTCGCGGATATTGCTCATACCGGTTACGAAAAGCAGCAGACGCTCAAATCCAAGACCGAATCCGCTGTGAGGCACACTTCCGAAACGTCTGGTGTCGATGTACCACTCAAGGCCCCTGCGGCTCATTCCAAGCTCGTCTATGCGGTTTTCGAGCTTCTCAAGCGATGCCTCTCTCTCGGATCCTCCGATAATCTCACCAATCTTAGGGAAGAGGACATCCATTGCACGGACTGTTTTTCCATCCTCATTCTGTTTCATGTAGAATGCCTTGATATCCTTAGGATAGTCTGTCAAAATTACAGGTTTCTTGAAATGCTGCTCGACGAGATACCTTTCGTGCTCACTCTGAAGGTCTGTGCCCCAGCCTACAGGGTATTCGAATGTGGTTCCGTTGGCCATAGCCTCTTCAAGAATCTTTATACCTTCAGTATATGGCAGACGGACGAATTCTGTGTCTGCAACTCCTTCGAGGCGGGTGAGGAGCTCATTGTCGTACCTGTCGTTGAGGAATTGGATGTCATCATGGCAGTTGTCAAGAGCATATTTCACCAGATATTTGATGAATTCCTCCGCAAGGTCCATATTGTCCTTGATATCATAGAAGGCCATCTCCGGCTCAATCATCCAAAACTCTGCAAGGTGGCGCGGAGTGTTTGAGTTCTCTGCACGGAATGTAGGACCGAAGGTGTAAATCTCACCGAGTGCTGTTGCTCCGAGCTCGCCTTCAAGCTGTCCGCTGACAGTAAGACTTGTCTCTTTGCCGAAAAAGTCCTTGGTATAATCCACTTCGCCTTTCTTGTTGCGTGGCAGGTTCTCAAGATCAAGGGTAGTGACTTTGAACATCTGTCCTGCTCCCTCACAGTCAGAAGCTGTAATCAGTGGAGTGTGGAGATATACGAACCCCTTCTCATTGAAAAACTTATGGATTGCAAATGCCATTGCGTTGCGTACCCTGAGAATAGCTCCGAAAGTATTGGTCCTTGGCCTCATGTGTGCCACTGTCCTGAGGTACTCGAACGAAGTATCCTTCTTCTGAAGCGGGTATCTCACCGGATCGCATTCTCCATACACTTCTATTTCAGAAGCCTGGATTTCAACTCTCTGGCCGCTTCCGACAGATTCGACCAAATCTCCTGTCACGCGGATGCCGGCACCTGTCGTTACCTTGGCAAGAAGAGCGTCGTCAAAAGCTGTCTTATCTACAACTATCTGTATATTATTTATTGTTGAACCGTCATTCAGGGCGATGAAAGCCACATTCTTATTTCCTCTCTTTGTCCTTACCCAGCCTTTGGCTGTCACTTTCTGACCGGCTTCGCATTTTAGCAGGTCCTTGACTTTGATTCTTTTTTCCATCTTAGATTAGTATTTTGTGGGCTTATTCAGCCAAAATTTTCCCTTTGATCTGTGTATTGTCCATCCTTCCGCAAAATCTTTCTGCACCTTTGCCGATTGCATAGACAGGAACATTGTCGCCTGTGTGGTCAGACGTAGTCCAGCCGATTCTGGCAGCATCGTTAAGCTTTTGGTTGTCCTCCTGATTAAGAGTATTGGTACATCCAGCTGCCTCGAATGCACTTACAAGAGGTTCCCAGTCAACCGAGTAAAGATGAGTGTCACCGCTTCCTACGCTTGCACCGCCAGTGGCATGGTCGGCTGTTACAACGATGAGGGTTTCATCCGGATGCTTGAGATAGAATTCGTATGCCTTTTTCACAGCTTTGTCGAATTCAAGTATTGTCATGATTGTAGGCATAGTTTTCTTCGAGTGAGCTGCCCAGTCAATCTCTCCTCCCTCACACATGATGAAGAAAGGCTTTTCTTCAAATTTCTCGAGAGCATTTTCAAGGAACTGGCTGATTGACATGTGACCCTCAGGTACCGGTGCACCTGCAAAATATGTCTTAGGCTCAACATTATTGTTGTACGGCTCGCACATAACCACTCTGTCCTCCTTGGAGGTAGCCTTGAATTCTTCCTGGGAATAGCATACCTTCATTCCATTCTCAGTGAGATAGTCGCCGATATATTTTCCTTCTTTGTTCTTGTGTTTTTTGAAACCGTTTCCCGCCACGAAATCAAATCCGGAGGATGCTATTGATTGTGCTATTTCATAACCGTTTCCACGGGATGAGTTGTGAGCATAGAACACTGAAGGTGTTGCATCATTCATCGGTACTGATGTCATTATACCGATTTTGTATCCTTCTTCCTTCAACAATTCCGCAATTGAAGGATGTGATACTGTATCAGCATCGACGCCGATGAATCCGTTCCTTGTCTTGTATCCTGTGGCTATAGCCGTTCCGGCTGCCGCCGAGCATGTAATATTGCTTTCAGCAGTGTAGTTGGTTACATCACCTTGGTATGGAAATTTTGTGAAAGTAAGCTGCTCACCGCCGAGCTTTCCCGCTTTATATGACATGTATGACTCGGTAAGGAACACGTTTGTATGTCCCATGCCATCTCCAATGAAAAGAAATATGTATTTAGCTTTTCCATCGTCTTTGCTTCCATTTTGACATGATGAGAAGCCTGCCAGACATACGATGATAGTCAAAAGAAAGAGTGTAAATCTACGTGCCATATCACAATAAGTATAAAATCTCACAAAAATACCTATTTTTCTTCAAAATCCGTACAGATTCGCAATAAAAAAGCAGTCCCGAGAGGAACTGCTTTCTTACTTGATATGTAGAGCAGATTATTCTGCTGCTTTTCTTGCTGAGTACATGATTTTGAGTGCTGAACATCTGCGAAGCTCCTGCTTCACATCTGTTACAATACCCATCCTGGTGTTCTCGTCAGCCCTGATGGCTACGGTCATGAACTGTCTGTCTGCTTCGCTCATCGCGTCACGCTCTGCTGCAATAAAGTCACGGATTTCGTCAACTGTCTTGAAAGAGTCGTTGAGCTGAATACGTGCATCGTTACCGTACTGTGCCTGAAGATGTCTTACAGGGGTTCCGATGTTGATGTATGAAGTCAGGTCCTTTCTTTCAAGCTTTGCAACCTCGGTTGCTTCAGGAAGTTTGACTACGACTTTGTTCTCAGTTTCACGCATAGTGGTTGTCACCATGAAGAAGAACAAAAGCATGAACACAATATCTGAAAGGGAAGATGTCGTAATAGCCGGCATCCCTTTTTTTCCACCTTTTTTGAATTTTGACATATTATTGTTCTCCTATTTATTTCTTGGCAATATCCTTAGGCTCTGCCTCTGAAATATTCTGAGGCACTGCCTTTCTTGCGATTGCTTGTCTGTCCTCATCAAGCTGTGCATATTTCTTACCGTAGTTTGCCATTGACCAATCGTCACGAAGTTCGTTGATGGCTCCTACAAGTTCGTTCTGAACAGCGATATAAGCCTGGTAGCTGGTACCGCGGTCATTCTGAAGTGAAATAACACCCTTTGAAACCATGCATGGTCCGTATCCTTCGATATCAATCTCAGATTTCTCAGGAAGATCAGGATTGTTAGCAGGGTTGGTGAGGAATTCTTTGATCTTGTCTCTCAGTTGGCTGACATGGATAGGCTCGTTACCAGCAAGAAGTCTGTCCGCGGAGTTTATCTTCACGATGATGATATTACGACGATTGACCTTCTGGTCTTCCACCTTCTGATTTTTGTCAGGCATAGGAGGCAGACGACGCTGCAAACCCATATCCTGGTTCATTGTGGTTGTCATCAGGAAGTAGCAAAGCAGGAGGAACGCGATGTCCGCCGTAGAACTTGAATTGATTTCTGGTGTCTTTTTTGCCATAATGTCAACTATTTACGGGTTGCGGAAACAATTGCTCCAACAATGATTGATACAATTGACAAACCGCAGCTGAGGTAGGTAAGATTCAGAAGTGTATCAGTGAACTTGAGTGTCGCGTCTGACACAGGTTCTCCAAGATATCCTACTGCCGGTGTACCCGGAGCGAGGAAGTATGCGCCTGCGATGATAGCTGCTGCACCAACAAGGTAAAGACCCAGTTTAAGGAGGGATTTAGGATTGTTGATACCTGTGATCACAACTGCGCCGAGAACTACGGCTACAAGTGCGATTGCTACCATGGCGTACGCGCAGTAGAGCATATTGTCAACCGGAGCGTCGTTATTGCTGTCAAATCCTACGATAAAGCCGTAGAAGCTGGCAACGACACCAAGGATGAACAGTGCCCATGATATCCATTTGATTACTTTTGCGTACATTGTAAAATCAATTATTTGTTTGCCTGATATTTAACCAAAACGTCAACCATTGAGATTGAAGCATCCTCCATTTCGATAGTGAGGGAGTCAATCTGAGAAAGGATGTAGTTGTAGAAAATCTGAAGGATAACGGCAACGATCAAACCACCGACGGTTGTGATCAAAGCGACCTTCATACCTCCTGCTACGACGTTTGGTGACATATCACCGGCAACCTGGATAGCATCGAATGCCTGGATCATACCGATAACTGTTCCCAAGAATCCGAGGGATGGAGCGATGGCGATGAAGAGAGAAATCCAAGAAAGACCCTGCTCCATCTGGCTCATCTGTACAGAACCGTATGAAACGATAGTTTTCTCAACAGTCTCAATTCCCTGATCCATGCGGAGAAGACCCTGGTAGAAAATGCTTGCTACAGGTCCGCGAGTGTTGCGGCATACATCCTTAGCAGCCTCAACTCCACCCTCTGCGAGAGCTTTCTCAACATTTGCAAGGAGCTTTTTGGTGTTGGTTTTAGAGAAACCGAGGTAAAGGATACGCTCGATTGCGAGAGCAAGACCGAGGATAAGGCAGGCAATAACGAGGGCCATGAAGCCGGCACCACCTTCGATGAACTTGGTCTTGAGAGCCTGATGCATAGGAACCTCTTCAGGTCCGTCAAGCACATCATCAGCTGCTGGAGCTGCCACTTCTGTTGCTGTGGTCTCAGCAGCTTCGTCCTGTGCTGCTGCATTCTGTGCAGAAAAGGCCATTACGCCCATTACTGCCAAAAACATGAAAAATTTTTTCATAATTGTTTTTGTGTGTTTAATTAATAAAGTTATTGATTTGTTCTTGTTATTTGCTCTCAGTTTATAGGTCAAAATGTGGTTGTCACCCAAAATGCGGTGCAATTTAGCAATTAATTTTCAATCGGCAATAATTATTTTGATATTTCGCCCCTCAAATCTGTTTCCAGAAGTATTTTTACCTGCTGGTCGTCCTTGATTTCTCCCATCAGATAGAAGAGCTTTGCCAGTGCACTTTCCGTAGTGCTGTCATATCCGTTTATCACTCCGGCTTCTTTCAAACCCTTTCCTGTGGCATATATATCCATATTCACACCTCCGGCTATGCACTGCGTGACATTCAGGAGTATCTTGCCCATTGAAGAGGCTTCCCTCACCATGTCAAGGAACCATCCGCGCGAAGGGGCATTGCCGGCTCCGTATGTTTCGATAATAACCGCTCTGGTCTGGATGCCGCACAGAATGTCCCGTACGACTTCCGGTGTAATGCCCGGATGTATTTTCAAAATCGACACCCTTGTATCGAGCTTTTTGTGAAAAACAGGACGTTTGTTCCAGTCTTCCGGTTTTCTGATGGCCGCGCCATTGTATTTGATGTTTATTCCGGCTTCGGCAAGATATGGCCAGTTCTCTGAACGGAATGCCCTGAAGTTGTCAGCATTGATCTTGGTCGTGCGGTTTCCCCTCATCAGGACATTGTCAAAGCAGATGCAAACTTCCGGAACCTTTGCATGTCCTTCCTCATCTTTTTCCGATGCTATTTCCACGGCTGAGATGAGATTTTCCTTCCCGTCAGTCCTCGGAGCTCCGATAGGAAGCTGGCTTCCGGTGAATACCACCGGTTTTGTAAGCCCCTCCAGCATGAAGCTCAGGGCCGAGGCAGAATATGCCATGGTATCAGTGCCGTGAAGTATGACAAATCCGTCATACTTGTCATATTCCTTTTCAATGAGATTGACAAGCTCCAGCCAGTTGGAAGGCTCCACGTCAGATGAATCAATCAGGGGAGAGAATGTCCTCGAATCAATCTTGCATGCGAATTTCCCAAGTTCAGGCACCTCCTGAAGAATCTGCTCGAAATCAAAAGGCTTGAGCGCCTGCTCTACAGGGTCCTCCTTCATGCCTATGGTACCCCCCGTGTAAATCAGGAGGATGGAGGATTTTATTCTTTTTTCTTTATGAATCATAGTCGGAACAGTTTTACCGCATTGCCGGAAGTGATTTCGGCTACTTTTTCTATGTCAACTTCCTTGATGGCGGCTAGTTTTTCTGCAATATATGGGATGTAACTGCTTTCGTTGCGTTTCCCCCGGAATGGCACGGGAGTCAGGTATGGTGAATCTGTTTCCAAAAGAATCCTGTCAAGCGGAATCTCCCTGACTGTTTCGGCAATCTTGGCTTTCTTGTATGTGAGAACCCCTCCGATGCCGACATACCAATCCCCAAGTCTCTCAAGTTCCCTGTAGGATTCGATGCTGCCGCTGTATGCGTGCATAACGCCCCTGAGGCCGAGATGCCTGTATTCGGAGAGTATGTCAAGAATGATTTTGGTCGATTCTCTTGAGTGTATTATGACTGGAAGGTCCATTTTTGCCGCCATCTCCAGCTGGATCCTGAATACCTCCTGCTGTTCTTTGACGTATTCTTCCGACCAGTACAGGTCCATGCCTATCTCGCCGATTGCCCAAATTTCCCTGTCCATGAATTTTTCCACCCAGGACAACTCTTCCTTCCAGTCCTGACCAACCTCGGTAGGATGCAGGCCCAGACATGGAAAAGTCACTCCGGGATGTCTGTCCGTAAACCTGAACATGGCTTCCCTGGTGGCAGAGTCAATGTCCGGAACGATCAGACGGGTCACTCCGGCGGCAACTGCCCGCTCAACTGCCAAATCCTCTTCACCGGCGAAGGCTTCGTCGTACAAATGGGTATGAGTGTCTATGAAAGTATGTGCCATTTCAGAGTTATACTCGATCAATTCCACAAAGGTACATAATTTTTACGTTAATGATTTATGTTTATGGTACATCTTTGCAATATATCCACGCAAATGAATCCTTCCGCTTCCAACATGGATACAAGTCCTGACACCGTGCTGTAGCCATAACCTGTCACGTCGCAGAGTTCTTCTGGTGTGATACCACGTGTTTTGCGGATCTGGATCAGGATTTCGCTCATCTTTTCGATTTGCCCGCAGTTACTGTCACCGTATATTTCCCTCAGCCTGTCAATCTGTAATCCTTCGTATTTAGGCTTTCTGAATTTCTTGGTGTCGGAGAGGGATAAATCTGCTATGAATCCCTCCACGTCAACCAATGGCTCGGCAATCTTCTCTTTGATAAGAATATTACATCCCTGAGATTTTATGTCATCAAGTCTGCCTGGCAATGCGAATACGGATCTGTTATATGAAAATGCCAGCCTTGCAGTGTTCATGCCCCCTCCGCGGGATTTTGACTCCGTGAGTATCACAGCTTCGCTCAGCCCGGCAATGATCCTGTTCCTGCGAAGGAAATGTATCGGAAGGGGAGGGGTGCCCGGTGGAAAGTCCGTAATCAGGGCACATCCCTCCGTCCTGCTGATTTTCTCTGCAATAAGGCTGTGACGTGAAGGATATACTGTCTCAGGTCCTGTGGCCATGACGCCTATTGTAGGCAGTCCTTCCTTGAGCGCGGCCCTGTGTGCACATATATCCGTTCCAAGGGCAAGCCCGCTTACAATTACCGGCCCGGCTCCTGCTTCGGCAATGCCGTGCACCAGCCTTTCACACCATTCCATTCCGTATGGAGAAAGGTCCCTGGTTCCGACAATTGAGATGAACCTCCGTCCCTTCCATAATTTCTCAGGCGGGGTATCACTCCTTATATAGATACCACATGGGGCATCCTCACATTCCTTCAGAAGGGCAGGGTAGTCATCTTCTCCCCAGCCTGTATAATTGTAGCCCTTGTCAGATAGTCCTCACAGTTCTTCAT
>JBJFDE010000086.1:0-2574 GCA_051889855.1 Candidatus Cryptobacteroides sp.
GGCCACGCCGCGAAGCCCGTCAAGTATTTCGTAACGGGGCTTGGATGCAAGATAACCCATGCCAGTCAAATGATTTAGCATTGCAATATATGGATAAAAACGCACTATACCAAATATTCCTACAATTCTCAGGGAAGGTCACCTTTCGGCTCAATTAGCCCAACAATTATCACATTTCCGGCTCAAAACATAAGCAATTGAGCCGTATTCTTTGTATATTTGAGCCGAAAATAGAATCAGTCATGACAAGAGAAAACGAAATACTTCAGTTCTTGCACTATCATCCCGGCTCCTCCAGAAACGAGATTGAGACGGGAATGAATCTCCCGGAAAGTCCTGCTACCGTCAAGCGGATCCTTGCCTCGCTGGTAGAGGCAGGCTCCGCAATTATATCCGGACAAGGCCGGGCAACACGCTACAGCGTATCCCCACAGGCACAGGTGACAATGGAACTGAACATTGACACCTATTTTCAGAGAGAGGCTGACGAGCGTGAAATTCAGACAAACTTCAACTTCGGGCTAATCAACGATATCCTCCCCAAGGTAGAACTGTTCACGACCCATGAGAAAGAACTCCTTGAAACCCTTCAGGCCCAGTTCAAACGCAATCTTGAAGGCATCACCCCAAACGAATACCGGAAAGAGATGGAACGGCTGGGCATTGATCTGAGTTGGAAATCCTCGCAGATTGAAGGCAATACCTACTCACTTCTGGAGACCGAGCGGCTTCTGAAGGAGAAACAGACCGCATCCGGAAAGACGAAGGAAGAAGCCGTTATGCTTCTCAATCACAAGGATGCACTCGATTTTGTACTGGCAGACTCCGAGTACCTGAAGGAAATATCTGTCCGGCGCATAGAAGAGCTACACGCACTTCTCACAAAAGAACTGAACGTCGACAAAGGTATTCGCAAACGCCGCGTCGGCATTACAGGTACCAACTACTATCCGCTGGATAACGAACACCAGATCCGCGAAGCCCTTGAAGACAGTTGCCGCCTCATCAACGGAAAAGAGAACATTTTCGAGAAAGCTCTGCTGGCCCTTGTACTCCTTTCTTACATTCAGGCCTTCTCTGACGGCAACAAGCGGACTGCCCGCATTACCAGCAACGCTATCTTGATTGCGAACAATTATTGCCCAATCTCATTCCGCTCCGTTGACTCGGTGGATTATAAAAAAGCCATGCTCATCTTCTACGAGCAGAACAATATTTCCGCTTTCAAGAAGATCTTCATCGACCAATTTGCCTTCGCTGTCCAGACCTACTTCTGATTGGGTAATATATCCTATCTCGCTTGATGCATACAACGGCACATGGGGAACGTCGGTCAAAGGAATCGCCGTTGATACGGCAGCCGAGTACCCAGTCTCCGTCCGGGGACTGGCAATTGTTCAAATAACCGTGCTTGCAGAACCAGCATTCACCGCAATAGGTCTCGACATTGACTGTTACCCTGTCTCCGGGCTTGACTGAGTGGACAGACTCCCCTACTTCGGTGACGATTCCTACCATCTCGTGCCCGACGGTGATTCCCGGAACGGCACGGGGCACGCTGCCGTGCTTGATATGCAGGTCGCTGGTGCATATACTGGCCAGAGTGACCTTCACAATGGAATCTTTCGAATCCAGTATCTTCGGCTCAGGCTTGTCCAGAAGAGCGAACCGTCCTTTCTCTTCGCCTCTGTTTCACAAGTTATCTTGACTTAACTATTCTTCAACGTCATACGCATAATAGCCCTTGCTGTTTACAAATGACATAGCTATATTGTACGCCGTTTGTTCATCCCCGAGTATATTATGGTAATAGTTCCACGCTGATTGGATTGCTTTATATATTCCCCGCCCATGTGAATATGCTTCTCCATTATCTTTTGTGATTCCATTATAATTAAGAATCTCAACCAACTGTTGCCCACACATCACAGAATGTGTTTTGATTAAACCACCTGAGATATTTGCAATCAATTCAATCCTTAACTCACTATTTGTTTTCCTTATTTCTGGCTCAAATAAGTCATCAATACTATTCGGCAGATTATTCCAGATATTGCATCTCGTAATCTGTTCAATTAGTTCATTAACGATTTCTGTGAATCCAAATCTACGTGCAATGGATCTTGGATGATGTGTCTGGAAAATATGAGTGTTTGTATTTCTTTTATAATAATAGAATAGGTGGTCATTAATTTTATAATACGTGCTATCTGTCTTTCTATTGATAAACCATTGTTCCCCCTCTGACCAATTCAAAACAATCACTACATCTGGTTTAGCTATGCCTATTAAATGGTCCGAATTATCAAATATGCGGCTCTGCTCTTTTATCTCAGAATATATCTCCCTTGGAACCTTATTACCCTCGGCTTGAAGACCATCATATTTTTCAATCGAGTTTGTATTACCCCATATCAAGCTATGAATTAGTTCAGGATAGCGACCTTTCCTAACTTCCTGCACGTCAACATGGTAAAATGATGCCAAAAAATGGAAAAGAAAATCCCAAAAAGATGTATGTGTAGATAGTAATGTGGATTTCCCCCAGATAGTAATTGAAAAAGGGGCCACGAA
>JBJFDE010000087.1:0-9466 GCA_051889855.1 Candidatus Cryptobacteroides sp.
GAGAGTCGGGCTATTATGATTCTTGGGGAATCCAATCCGCATTGAAAGGAGGAAACATAAATCTTTCTCCATCTTATCCCGGAAAATACATCCGCTGCGTCCGCGACTGGAACCCTGCAGATTAGAGGACACGCCCTTTTCGTCCTTGGAATAAAAAGGCTTTGCATCTGTAACAAAAATTACTAACTTCGCGCAGTTATTGCACCGCCGAGATGAATGGCGACATTGGAAGGAATATAATAGATTTATATACAAAAGTTATGGTAAAAGTAAATTTGGGAGGCTGCAACTCCTTTGTAAATGATGCAGATTACAAGGCTTATGTAGAGAAGGCACTTTCGGCTCTTGACGTTCTTGAGTCAGAGACTGGAGCAGGAAATGATTTCCTCGGATGGAAACACCTTCCTTCAACAACTCCGGAGTCCCTCATCGTTGAATGTGAGCAGATACGTGACAGCTGGAAGGCAAAAGGCGTTGACCTTGTAGTAGTTATCGGAATCGGCGGATCATATCTCGGAGCAAAATGCGCCATCGAGGCTCTTTCACACACTTTTGCAAACAGCCTCAAGGGTGAGAAATCTGCACCTCAGATTGTTTTTGCAGGTAACAACCTTTCAGAGGAATATATCAGCGAGCTTATGGACCTGATGCAGCAGAGAAACTGCGCCGCAGTGGTCATTTCAAAGTCAGGTACTACAACCGAGCCTGCAATCGCTTTCCGTCTGATCAAACAGTACATCGAGCAGACTTATGGTGTAAAAGAGGCTTCTGAGCGTATCGTAGCCGTTACAGATGCTCACAAAGGCGCTCTCAAATCCCTCTCAACCCAGGAAGGCTACAAGACTTTCGTCATCGAGGACAATGTCGGAGGACGTTTCTCTGTCCTTACTCCTGTAGGAATCCTTCCTATCGTTCTCGCCGGCTTCGACATGAGGGCAATGCTCAAAGGTGCTGCCGAGATGGAAGAGGCGTGCGCAAAGAAATGCGAGTGCAACCCTGCAGTACAGTATGCTGCAATGCGTAACCTTCTGTACAACAACGGCAAGACCGTTGAGATTCTTGTTTCATTCTCACCTAAGCTCCAGTACCTCGGCGAGTGGTGGAAACAGCTTTACGGAGAGTCTGAGGGCAAGGATGGAAAGGGTATTTTCCCTGCATCATGCATCTTCACAACTGACCTTCACTCAATGGGACAGTACATTCAGGAAGGCGAGCGCATGCTTATGGAGACTGTCGTTACTGTTGAGAACAGCAACCGCAGCATGACAATTGCCAACGATCCTCAGAATCTTGATGGCCTTAACTTCCTCACCGGCAAGCATGTAGAGGAGTGCAACGCAATGGCTGAGCTCGGAACCAAACTTGCCCACATCGATGGTGGCGTTCCTCAGCTTCAGGTAAGCATCGAGCGTATCAACGAGTACAATCTCGGCGGATTGTTCTATTTCTTCGAGAAAGCCTGCGGTATCAGCGGTTACATCCTTGGAGTGAATCCTTTCAACCAGCCAGGTGTTGAGGCTTACAAGAAGAATATGTTCGCTCTTCTCGGCAAACCTGGATATGAGGCTCAGGCAGCAGCCCTCAAGGAGAGACTTGCATAGTTTGGCATACACTTTGCAATCACACTGACACGGTTAGTTTGGTTGTTATAATAGGTTTAATATCGGAGCAGTCGGTTTTTCGGTTGCTCCGATATTTATTATATATTGCAATTTTTCATTATCTTCGCAACTGCTAAAACAATCGGGCGGAAAATTATTGTCATTTCGAGCGGAGCCCGAAGGGCGAAGCCGAGAAATCTAATAATATGTCAGAAACACAAAAAAAACTATACCCCTTCAAATTCAAGCCAGCCGAATTTGAAAAAAACTATGGGAAGGAAAAATGGTCGGCAGCAGACCTCGGATTTGCCGATTCGGAAATAGTAAATGGCTGGTTGTCAGGTAATTCCATGTCAGATGTGATGGAAACCTATCTGGAGCGAGTAGTAGGGGAGAATGTATATCAGTTCTATGGACGTCAGTTCCCCGTATTCGTAAAATTCATAAATCTTGACGGCCGTACACCATTGTTCGTTCATCCGGATGATGTGGTGGCCATGGAGAGATATGATGCATTGGGAAGGGCAAAATTGCTCTACATCCAGAATGCGTCTAAAGACTCAAAACTGTATATCGGCTTTAAAAGGGATATTTCAGCAACAGAGTTTTTCGAGAAATGTCTTGACGGAAGCATATATGAACTTATGAATGAGGTCGTACCTGTTGAGGGAAGTCATTATTTCATAGAGCCAGGGACTGTGCATGCCGCCGTCGGAAAAATTTCAATGGTATGTGTATCAGAGTCTTCCGATGCTAACTTCGTTATGCATGACGATTATGCAACTGATGAGGATCGCATTCTCCAGACCACTCAGATTTCCGAATGTCTTGATTATGTCAACCTTGGAAAATATGATTTGGATAAACTTTCAGCACACCATCAAGAGGGAGTTGTAGATACCCTCATAGAGAGGCCGGAATTCAATGTCTCAAAACTTGACCTGAAAGATCCTCTTCATATATATACGGATAAATTTGAAAGTTTCATCATCTATGTCTGCGTCCATGGAGAGGCTTCAATCCAGGTCCCGACAGAAACGGAAAACGGTCAGAAGGTAATGGAAAACTATGTCCTTGCCAAGGATGAGGCAATCCTTGTCCCGGCGGAACTGCCGGATTTCTACCTCACTGCCAGACAGGTGGATACGAAACTTCTTGAAGTGGTGACAAGACCTATGGAAGCTTTGGATGAATATATCGATCCTTCTACGGAGCCATATCTTGAAGGTGAGGATTATGGCGGAGTAGAAGATATGGATTCCGAAGATGAAGAGGAAGATGCTGAAGATTAATTATTGCTATGGAAGAGGTAAGAATAGACAAATACCTTTGGGCTATCAGGGTATTCAAGACCAGAAGTGAGGCAACGGATGCCTGCAAGGGAGGAAAAATCCGAGTGAACGGTGCTGATACAAAACCATCAAAATGTGTCAGAAGAGGGGATGTAATCACAGCCCGCAAAGGAGCTGTCCAATATACATACAAAGTGTTGGAACTCATAGACAAACGTCAGGGAGCCAAATTGGTTCCAAATTACGCTGAGAACCAGACACCACAGCACGAACTGGACAAACTCCGGGCACCCGTCGAGACATTCTTCCTCAAACGTGACAGAGGTACCGGAAGGCCCACAAAAAAAGACCGCCGCCAGATGGAATCCCTCTGGGGCGGCCTGAATTTCGATGTTCCGGATGATGAGGATTATTTCTCAGCGAAATAGCGTTTGTAAAGTCCCTGGAAACCTGCACCGTGGCGAGCCTCGTCCTTGCACATCTCATGAACTGTATCATGGATTGCATCGAGGTTCTGCTGCTTTGCAAGTGTAGCGATTCTCTTCTTGTCCTCGCATGCACCCTGCTCAGCGAGCATTCTCTTCTGAACATTAGTCTTGGTGTCCCAAACGCACTCTCCGAGGAGCTCTGCGAATCTTGCAGCATGGTCAGCCTCTTCGAAAGCATATCTCTTGAATGCCTCAGCGATTTCTGGATATCCCTCTCTGTCTGCCTGACGGCTCATTGCAAGGTACATACCAACCTCACCGCACTCACCGTTGAAGTGCTCACGGAGACCTTTGATGATTTCAGGATCAACTCCCTGTGCAACACCAATCTTGTGCTCGTCAGCCCAGGTGAGGTCGCCACCAGTCTCGACAATCTCTTCGAATTTGTCTGATTTAACATGACAGATAGGGCACTCTGCAGGAGCTGCATCACCCTCGTGGATATAACCGCAAACTTTGCATCTGAATTTCTTTGCCATAGCTATAAAAGTTTAAATTAAAATGTTTCAAAATTAAAACGTTGTGCAAAGTTAGTCAAAAAATCATTTTGAACAAGCCCTTTTCGGGATTTTTTCACTTTTATTCTATCTTTGCATCCGCTATATAAATTTATACAAGTTATGATTTTCTACTACTCGGCATGCGGCAACAGCAAATATATTGCCAAAAGCATCGCTTCGGCTATTGGAGACAAATTGTCCTTCATTCCGGACTTGATTGACAGCAAACAGTATTCGTTTGACCTGGATGGGGAATCGACTCTGGGCTTTGTCTTTCCTGTTTATGCCTGGGATGTACCTGTATTTGTTGCAGATTTCATAAGAGAAATGAAACTGACAAACATTCCATCATATATATGGTTCGCCTGCACATGCGGCGACAACATCGGGCTCACCTGCGACAGATTCTCCAAGATTCTTGCTCATAAAGGCATGAAACTCAATGCCGCATTCACATTCCAGATGCCGGAAACCTATCTCTGCTTCCCGGGATTCAATCTGGATACCCCGGATGGCGCCATGGCAAAAATCGATGCAGTCAGGGTCAAACTCCCTTCAGTCATTGCATCCATAAATGACAGAAAGCAAGTCAGGGACCTGATTCCGGGAGGATGGCCTGGATTTAAAACCGCTGTAATCGGCCCTCTTTTCAACCTGACCATGACTGACAAGGGATTCCACTGCAATGAAGAATGCATCGGATGTGGCTTATGTGAGAAAGTTTGTCATTTCCACAATATCACCATGCAGGATGATGGCTCAGGCAGGAAACCAAATTGGGGTGGTCATTGCACACAATGCATGGCTTGTTATCATTATTGTCCGAAAAATGCCATCCATTTCTCAGGAATAACAAAAGGAAAGGGACAATATCATTTTCCTGATGAAATATTGAAAGCTGTGAAATGAAACTATTTTCATCTGAAGTGAAAGGATAGATTTGCTTCTTTAAAAGATATTGGTTAAATTTCGCAAAAATATAAAAATATTAAAACTAATATCAATTTATGAAAAAGCTAAGGCGACTGCTATTCATCACTTTGGCAGCAATCATTTCTTCCACATTTCTTTCGGCATGTGCTGAAACAGTTGAAACACCGGAGTTTACAGGTCAATGGATAGGCTGTCACTCACCTGAGGACAATCTTCAGGGCAGGACAGTGCTTCCTGCAAGGTATCTGCGCAAGGAAGTTGAACTTGTTTCTGATATCAGAAAGGCTACCCTGCATATCTGTGGCCTTGGATTGTACGAGACATGGATCAACGGAGAAATGGTCTCTTCTGACCAGGTATTGTCACCGACAGTTTCCGACTACCATAAAACTGTCTATTACAACAGCTTCGATGTGACTCCGTTCCTGAACAAGGGAGTCAATTCCCTCGCTGTGGCATTGGGCAACGGAAGATATGTTTCCATGAGGATGGATGTGATAGACGGTATCCCCGTATGTACCCACTATGATGTACCAAAGCTTTTGTATCAGCTTGATATCCAGTATAAAAATGGTGAAAGACAGTCAGTTGTAAGTGACGGGGAATGGAAGGTCACTGCTGATGGCCCTGTTCGTGGAAACAATGAGTTCGATGGTGAAATCTATGATGCAAGGATGGAACTCGACGGATGGACAGTCGCAGGATATGACGATACTTCCTGGGCTTATGCAGAAATCCTGGCTGCTCCCGAAGGCGAACTCTTGCCTCAGCCGAATCCTAACATTGCTATTCAGGATGTCCTGAAGCCTGTCGGTATCACCAGGGTGGATGATTCCTATGTCATTGATATGGGCCAGAACATGGTCGGATGGATGAGGTTCAAGGCAAAAGGACTGCTCAGCGGAGACCAGGTTACCCTCCGTTTTGCTGAACTGACCAGGGAGGACGGTCATGTGTATGTGACAAACCTTCGTACAGCCCTTTCGACTGACACATATATCGCTTCAGGAAAGACAGATGTGGACTGGCAGCCTATGTTCGTATATCATGGTTTCCGCTTCGTTGAGGTGACAGGCCTCAGGGAGGAACCTTCATTGGCGGATTTCGAAGGCCATGTTTTCTATGACAAGATGGATGTGACCGGCAGTTTCGAGACATCCGATGAAATTATCAACCAGGTGTACAGGAATGCATATTGGGGAATAAGAGGCAATTACCGTGGTATGCCTACCGACTGTCCGCAGCGTGACGAACGTCAGGGATGGATGGGTGACAGGACTACAGGATGTTATGGCGAGTCATTTGTTTTCAACAACCATGACCTGTATGCAAAATGGCTCAAGGATATCAGTGATTCGCAGACAGAACTGGGAAGCCTTCCGAGTGTCGCTCCCCGTTTCTGGCAGTGCAACGGTGACAATGTCACTTGGCCAGGAGTTTTCGTGACGGCAGCAGATATGCTTTATGAGAGATTCGGCGACACCAAGCCAATCTGTGACCATTATCAGGCAATGAAAAAATGGATGACCCGTCTGAAAGACAGATTCTGGGATGGCGGAGTCATCACAAGGGATATTTACGGTGACTGGTGCATGCCGCCTGAATCACCGAATCTTATTCATTCACAGGACCCTGCACGCAAGACTGACGGTCCGGTTCTTTCCACTGCATTCTATTATCATCTCCTTGGATTGATGGCGAAGTTTGCTCCAATCGCAGGAGAGGATGCAGATGCGGCGATTTTCCTTTCACAGGCAGACTCTGTGAAGACTGCTTTCAACGACAGGTTCTTCAATGCGCAGGAAGGATACTATGCAAACAATACAGTCACCGCCAATGTGCTTCCTCTGAGTTTCGGAATGGTTCCTCAGGGACGCGAGCAGGATGTGTTCGGCCATATTGTTTCCAAGACAGTGAACGATTTTGATTCTCACGTGAGTACGGGAGTTGTAGGAATTCAGGTTCTTATGCGCACGCTCACTGAATACGGAAGGGGAGACCTTGCTTTCAAGATTGCTTCAGAGGATACTTATCCGAGCTGGGGCTATATGGTACGCAACGGAGCAACCACCATCTGGGAGCTTTGGAATGGAAACACCGCCGATCCTGCCATGAACTCCGGCAATCATGTCATGCTCCTTGGCGACCTCATTATCTGGGAATATGAATATCTGGCCGGTATCCGCCCTCTCAAACCTGGATACAAGGAGATAGAGTTCAAACCTTATCCTGTTGAGGGACTGGACTTTGTGAACTGTTCTTATGATTCGGTTTCAGGAAAAATCGTGTCCAACTGGAAAATTGAAGGCGGTCAGTTCACATATGACATCGAGGTTCCGAAAGGATGCAGGGCGAGGGTGCTTCTGCCTAAGTCTGACGGATCAAGATTGGAAAAACAGGTCCGCAGCGGCAAACATCACTTTGAGCTCGCCCTGAATTAATCTATCTGATAGCTTTTTCACTCAGTTCCCATCCGGTCATGGTCGCAATGTAAGGAATCACGCAGTGAGCAACCTTCTTCTGGCCCTCATAATTAGGGTGCCAGCTCGCTCCCAGGTCAGAAGTATCATTGTGGACCATGTCGGAAAGGCTCATATAGCTGGCATTGGTGAGTCCGCTCATCATACATGCGTGCCTGATGTAGTCGGCGCAGAGCGGATTTGCCTTGGATGCCATGCAGAGAACAGGGATGTCCTTTCCATAGTTGCTTGCAATCTGGTCCATAAGTATTTTGTATTTCTCGGTGAAGAATCCGATCTGTGGTTGTCTTGCTGTTGAGAAATCGTTGGTACACAGGTAGATGACTACCATGTCAGGTTTATGTGTCCCTTTGGATGCGTCCCAAATCACTTCCTCGTTCATGTCAAAGGTCTGGCGATAACGTTCCGGCATATTGTAACCGGGACGGAAATCGTCATAATTTCTGCATATTCCTTGGCCGGAATGGCTTACAAGGTTGTAGTCGGCATTGAAATATCTGGCAGATATGGTGGCGTAGGTGAGGTTGCAGTTTTCTGTAGCAGCCTTGAATGGATCGTCACGGTTGTCGCTCTCTGTGCCGTAACCGCATGTGTATGAATCACCTACGAATTCGATATGTCTTTCTTTCCTTCTCTGGCTCTGCAGGAATTCTCCGTCACAGCTTAGTGAATGGACAGTGAAATGTCCCTGTTCTCCTTCAGTCCTTTTCTGGAGAATGATTTCGTGTTCGCCATTCTTCAGACCTTCTGCCAGTACGATGACAGTGTCCTTTGAATTGATGAAGAATCTGGCATCTTCTTTCGGGCTGAATTCTGCACTTCTGAACAGGTTGAACCAATCTCCCCGGGTGTCAGAACATTTCATTGTAAGTCTGGTTCCTGTGAAACGGACTCTCATATACACTCCGCTCCAATCGTAGGATACATCACTACCTTCTGTGAGGGTACGTCCGATATATTCAATCCTGACATCGGAAGCATCGATTGTATTTTCTTTTACATTTTTTGTGGCAGCAAAAGCTCCGGTTGCAACGGTTGCAAGTGCCATTGCAGTGATTATCAGTTTTCTCATATTTTTGTGTTGTTAACTTCTCCAGAATACGCCCAACTTTGTAAACAGGCAGGTTAGGGCTGTCATAAGACCTGTCAGAATTATTCCCTGCATCATTCCCCAGAACATTGAGCCTTCGGCAAGTCCAGTTATCAGGCCCATGGCTCCGGTTATGGTGAGGACAGGGGTGATCAGGAATTGCGTCACAGTGTAGGCAATCATAGGGTTCTGCCCGGTCATTACCAGCACTTTGCAACCGATACCCCAGCGCCCCTCAATCATTATGAAGAAGGCAATCATCAGGGAAGCCATTCCTCCGGTTGTAAACAGGTATGAAAGATTGCAATAATCCTTGGTGATGCCCCCGTCCAATGGATCGAATATGATTCCTGCTATCATCAGAATAAATCCGAGAAGTCCGGTAACGGATATGCTGTCATTCCTTTTCCACATCAAAACAACGAAGGCAATGGCAAGGACCACGCTCACCGCAAGGTCGATGGCCACGTGCCTGCTCTGAAGGCCCCAGAGCTGGAATACAACTGCGGCAAAGGCAACCAGTCCGGCGGCGGTGCTCTTCGCATCGAATACTGGTTGCTGGTTCTTTCTTGAACGGTCAAGCAGGTAATCGCCTATGAATGAGCCTGGTATCGCAATCAGAAGATATTGCAGCCATTCCATCTGAAAACACCAGCCTATGCCATTGAGGTCAGGGACCCATTCAAGTACTGAAGGCAAGTATGAATCCAGGGCCTTGAATACGGCAACAATGCCGAATATCACCCATCTGATTGCCGGTTTGTTGCGTGTGAACAGCCAGATCGCTCCGCCGAACAGGGCGACGTTTGCCAGAATCATCATTATGATGTCGCTTTTGTATATGTCGAGCCCAACACCGAACCATTTGACTTTCCAAAGAGCAAGAGCTGCGATTACAGCCATTCCGCAAAGGTTGATGATGCCGTTTTTGGCACGGACCAGAAAGAGGAACAGTCCTCCCCAGACGGCCATCATGAAAAGATTGGCGCACCATCCGGGCCTGGCAGTGGACCAGATGTCATAGGAGTTGCCCAGAATCAGGGCGAAGAAAACAAGGATTGCCCATCGTCTGAGCAGGTTCC
>JBJFDE010000088.1:0-9415 GCA_051889855.1 Candidatus Cryptobacteroides sp.
GATTACCAAATAATTATGAGGATTCCTTTACTTTCTTTATGAATAATTCAGGCTAAGCATTGGTTATGAGAGCTAATCTTCATTTTTTGGCAATACATATACTTTTGACAACTTTATCCGTGCTGTCGTATGCGCAAGAGGTGGCGTACTCCGTGCGTCAGCCCAGCATGGAGGTCAATGCCTTCAGCCAGGATTCTGACGGATATGTGTGGATTGCGACTTCAAAGGGACTTGCACGATTTAACGGAAGCGGCTATAAGATATGGTATGCCACCAATGATGACAATGGCATTTCAAACGATGTCCCTCTGTCATGATGGCAATGGCCGTCTGTGGATCGGTACGGAATGCGGAGTGACATATCTCGACAAGGAAGGATTCGTGAACACTGGAGCGGCTGTCTATAATCCGGTCAATTCGATTGTGGAAATGGATTCGGAACATATTCTGTTTTTTGGAAGGGATGGTCTGGTGAAGTTCCGGAAGGAAGGACTTGCGCCTGTTGCCGTGCACTCTTCAGTGGGTACAAGCTGGCTCAAAAATATTGTAGTGACTTCTGAAAATGATGTATGGTTTGCAAAAACTTTGAATGACAGCACATTCTTATATGTCTTGGATAACGATTTGAAAGAAAAGGATGTAAAATATCTTGCAAAAGGACTGGATGTGGCAGGAATATGCGAGCATCCGGGCGGACAGATATATGTGGCTTCAGACAAAGGATTTCTTAAGTTTGACATGCATACCGGAAAGGGAGAGCGTGCAGGTGAGCTGGACCGCTTGCTCGGTGGAAGAAAAATACATTTCATGTTGCCTTATCGCGAGTATGAGTTGCTGATAGGTGTGGCTGGCGAGGGTTTTTATGCATACAATCCTCAGGAAGAAGCCTTGAGACATATTATACTTCAACAGACTTTGTCTGCTGACAGTTATGTATGCTTTGTGGATAAGGATGACAGAATATGGCTTTCCGATAAGCAGAGTCCAGTCAGAACATATAATCCGAGAGGGGTATATGTTCATTTCAATCCTCAGGGAGAGGACCAGCCTGGTGAAGTTTCCCATATCTTTTTCGATAAGGAGGATTATTTGTGGATGATACTTTCCGGCGATTTATGCAGCATTGACCCGTTGACAGGAAATGTGGTGTGGAAGAATGAGAACGGACAGTCATGCAGGGCAATGCTGATTGATTCCTTCGGTTTCATGTGGGCGATATTCGGCCAGAACGATTTGAGAAAATTTTCATTGTCTGGCGGCCGGCCGTCTCTGGTGAAATCGTATGAGATGAAGGAAGGTGTTTTTTCTCTTGCTGAAGATTGCGAAGGCAGGATATGGATATCCTCTGTCAGACAGCTGTATGTGCTGGACAGAAGTGACAGGCTGAAGGTTGTCACTCATCCGGAAAACTTGCCATTCACATTTATCTTGTCAGATAACTGTACGAGAAGACTTTTCATGTTTACAGTCAGGGACGGACTGTATGAAATCAAAGGAGAAAGTGATTTCGTGCCTGTCCAGACAAATGGAATCAAAGGTATCAATTATGTGATGTGCGCAAGCGACTCGACCATGTGGCTCGGAACGTACAACGACGGTCTGATAGGAATAGATGAAAAAACCGGGAATGTAACAGCCTATGGAAGGGAGAGCGGACTTATAGACATGTCTGTCAGGTCGATTCTGGAAGATCATTCAGGAAATATATGGTTCTCCACAAATTCGAATATAGTCAAGTTTGACAGAGAAACTGGAACATTTTCCACAGTTCATGATGACTGGTTTGTGGAAGGTCGTTCATATTCTCTGGTTTCATCGGCAAGCGGCAAGTATGATTTTCTATATTTCGGAGGCTCGGCCGGAATTACCAGAGTGGATACCTCAATTCCATTTCCGTCAGTCCGGGACATGAAACTTAATTTGGAGAGACTTCAGGTAAATGGTCAGGATATGAATCCAGAGGTGGAGGAACTCGTCCTTACTCATGAAAACAGCATGATCAATTTACGTTTTGCCGGTTTGGAATATGATTCCGGTCCTTATCTGGGATATTCATACATGCTTGAAGGATATGATAAGGCATGGACATATATATATGGAGATGCAAGTGCCTTCTATAATCATCTTCCTCCCGGAAGATATGTGTTCAGAGCGCGGGCAAGTTATGCAGATGGTCATTGGAGCGACAATGAGCTTTCTGTTCCTGTCATTGTGAGAAGGAAGCCGGCAGGTATATTGCTGGTGCTGGGCATAGTTGCATTGTTTGCCGCTCTTGTGGCATCTATGATAATGTTTTGGAAAAAAAGGCAGAAGGAAGAAGTCTCAGTTGAATATGCAAATGACGGAGTTGTTGAGGATACGGAACAATGCAATTCTGTGCCTGAAATGAATGCTGCTGACAAGGCCCTGCTGGACAAAATCACAGAATTGTTTGACAAGAATCTTGATAATGACCAGTATTCGGTAAATGACCTTGCCAAAGATATGAGCATGAGCTATAGCAGCATGTATGCAAAAGTCAAAGCTCTTACAGAGAAGACTCCTCAACGCTTCATGACTGAGTATAGGATGAAAAAGGCAGAGGAATTCCTGAAGACGGGCTTATTCTCGGTAAGCGAAGTGTCATACAAAGTAGGCTCTTCCTCACCAATGACTTTTTCCCGTGAATTCAAAAAGTACTTCGGTTATCCGCCAAGCACTCTTCTGAAATAAAATAAGGCCGGCCTCCGATTCGGGGGACCGGCCTTGCAGTATGACCATTCAAATAACACCTATTGTTTCTCAGAAAGCTATGTTATAAAGTTTTTCGATGTCCTCAACTGAGGTTGGGCGAGGGTTGCCTCCTGTGCAGACATCGTTGAATGCTGCTATGGCAAGGTCATGGAGGTCTTCCTTCTTCACTCCGATTTCGCTGAGGTGCTGAGGAATGTTGACGCTGATTGAAAGATCGCGGACAGCCTTGATAGCAGCGGCTACACCTTCGTCAACGCTCATTCCCTCAATGTCCACTCCCATCGCTTCTGCAATCCCGAGATATTTCGCCCTGGCAGGGGAGTCAGCGTTATATTCCATGACATAAGGGAGCAGGAGGGCATTTGCCACGCCATGAGGCGTGTCATAGAACGCTCCGAGCGGGTGAGCCATCGAGTGTACGATGCCGAGACCTACGTTGGAGAATCCCATGCCGGCAATGTACTGAGCCTCAGCCATTCCTTCGCGTGCCTTGACGTCATTTCCGTTCTGTACCGCGTTGTAAAGATGCTCGTGGATGAGCTGGATGGCTTTGTATTCGAACATGTCACTCATTGTCCATGCTCCCGGAGTTATGTAGCTTTCGATTGCGTGGGTAAGAGCGTCAAGTCCTGTTGAAGCAGTAAGGCCTTTCGGCATGCTCATCATGAGTTCGCAGTCGATTACAGCGCAGATCGGAATGTCGTTAGGGTCGACACAAACCATCTTCTTGCGATTCTCCTCGTCAGTAATCACATAGTTGATAGTAACTTCTGCTGCCGTACCCGCTGTTGTAGGTACTGCAAACGTAGGAACTGCCTTGTTCTTTGTCGGAGCAGTGCCTTCAAGTGAACGTACATCTGCAAATTCAGGATTGTTGTTGATGATGCCGATAGCCTTTGCCGTGTCCATGGAAGAGCCACCTCCGAGGGCTACCATGCAGTCTGCTCCGGATGCCTTGAATGCAGCAAGTCCGTCAAGGACATTCTTGATTGTCGGATTTGGTTTGATCTCGCTGTATATGTCGTATGGTATGCCTGCGTTGTTGAGCACTTCCTCAATCTTTGCGGCAACTCCGAACTGGATAAGCGATTTGTCGGTTACAAGAAGCACTTTCCTGAAACCTCTTTTCTTTATTTCATCAGCAATGGCTGTTCTGCAGCCTGCACCGTAATACGATGTTTCGTTTAATATTATTCTGTTCATGATTTTATGTGGTTTACTGCACAAAGTTAGTGGGGGTACAAGCAACCAATACTTTGTTTTTTGATATTCCGAATGAACGAAATGATATTTTGCGCAGATTGTTCATATTTTATATTTAAACTTGTAGCGACAATTGGTTTCAAATAGTTTTGAATACATAAATCAATAACTAATTAACTACATTATTATGAAGAAGTTTATTTTTTCAGCAATCGCAATGGTTGCAGCAGTTTCTGCTTTCGCACAGGGTCCGAGGCCGGGTTTTCAGGAAAAGACAGTCTATAAGGGCGATGATCTGGAAATCCGTCAGATAGACGAGCATACATGGCATGGCAACGGTAACAAAATGTCCATGGAAGCAATCTATATAATAGAAGGAACGGAACGGGCTCTTGTCATTGATGCCGGCACTGAGATTAAGGACTATGACAAGATTATAGCAGGGATTACTTCAAAGCCCGTGACTCTTGTTGCTACACATGTGCATCCGGACCACACCGGTTCAGCTGTGAATTATTTTGATGAAATCTATATCAATGCGGCTGATATGGTCAATGTCGCAAATATGATGGGTGATTACAAAGGTCAGATCAAGTATCTTGCTGACGGTGAAATCATTAACCTTGGCGGTCGCGAGATAGAGGTAATCTTCACTCCGGGTCATACTCCGGGATCGACGACGTTCTTTGACAAGGCAGCCGGATACGGATTCAGCGGGGATTCTTTCGGCTCAGGTAATTTGCTCCTGACAACAAACTTTTCAACCCTTCTTCTCACATGCCAGAGAACTCTCGGCTATATGCAGAAGAATAATATCGAGAAGCTTTATCCGGGCCATTATATGGGTGTGAATGTGGAAACTCAGCAACGAATTGCAGATATGCTGCAGATGAGCCGCGATGTGCTTGATGGCAAACTGAAGGGCGATAAAAACCCGAGAGCAATGCTGGGCCTGGACAATCTCCTTGTAATGCATGGTGTCCGCATCAACTACGCCGATTCTGCAGTGAAATAAAACAATAAAGACTATCTTTGCAGGCAAATTCAAAACTATATATAAAAATGACGTTCAAATCTTTTCTATCTCGTGTTGCGGCATTTTCTTTTGCTGCCATGTTTGTGATTGCCTGCGGTGAGGTGGATCCTGTCGAGCCGGATGTACCGGACACTCCCGAAGAACCTGAAGTGGAAGATCCGACCCTTACTGACGGAACAACCATCGCCGATGTCCTCAAGGCAGAAGTCGGAGGAACATTCGAGCTTGAAAACGTACTTGTTGTCGGAGCCAATACCAATGGCGTGCTCCTTCAGCAGATGGGCTCTTACATCTATGCTTTCAAGGGTTCAGAGCACAATCTTGCAATCGGAGACCTTCTGAAAGTGTCCGGCACCACTTCAACCAGAAACGGACTTGTCCAGTTCGGAAGCGGCTGCACCCTGGAGAAAATCGGTACTGCCAAAGTGAGCCAGCCTGAACCGGAAGCAATGGATGTCGCTGCGATTGAAGCATATATGTCCAATCCATCGGTCAAATATGTGACATATAGCGGAACTGTCCTTCTTTCAGGCAATTATACCAATCTTGAAATTGACGGAAGCTCAGTGGTCGGAAGCCTTGACTATATGACGGAAGACTTCAGGAATCAATATTCCAAACATAATATCACCATCACCGGATGGCTCTTCGGCTCATATAAATCATATATGTACACCATTCCGGTCGAAGTGAAGGACAACGGCATTCCTCAGGAATATGTTCCGGAAGGGGCCATATATTACAACACATTCGACGCCGACCTCGCGTCACAGACATTCGGTGACGGCGGACAATGGCCATATCTCGACCAGTTTGACGGCTGGAAGAACGAGAAGGGAAGCGGAGTCTCAGGCGTGACATATGATTTCAAGAGCGTGTCTTGCCGTACGAACCAGTCTTCAAAAGGCGATTTGTCACTCTATGACGGTTCCGGCAAGAACAACATTTTCTTCAGCACGGCTCCTGCATATCTGACTATCAATAATATAGCAGTTTCCGGAAAGAACCTTAAACTCAGTTTCGGAGCACAGCGTTATTCTCAGGGAGCATCCAATGCCTTCATCAAGTCAGACTTCGAAGTTCGCCTTTCTGCTGACGGTCAGGTTTGGTCGCAGGCTCTGGACTATAGCTTCGGCGATGTCGAGGATGTGCCTGGAGACTGGAGGCTCGCCACTGCTGACTTTACTCTTCCAGACGGAGTCAACATCCTGTACATCAAGTTCATACCTAAGATGAGCAGCGTGAACAGAATCGATGACGTGCTTCTTGTCGAGGGCAAGGGCGGTGAGCTTGTCGAGTTCGGAAAGGAGGATGTGGTCCAGACTTCAACCATCGCAAAGGTGCTTGATTCTCCTATTGACCAGGTATATCAGGTTGAGGGTACGGTTGTAGGTACTCACACCAAAGGATTCCTTCTCAAGGATGACACAGGCATTATCCTGACTTTCAAGAAAAACCATGGTGCCGAGGTCGGAGACGTGCTTACAGTCAAAGGTGCTACTTCAATGTACGGTGGCATGAAACAGTTCGGCGAGACATCCGAACTGACCAAGAATGGAACTGCAAGCGTGACCCAGCCTGAGCCTGAGGAGTTCAATGCTGCAAAATTTGACAGCTATGCCGGTGCTCCTTGCATCAAGTATGTCAGGTACAGCGGATTCCTTACTTCATATCAGGACAATATCTATCAGTGGCATTATAATGTGGCTGTTGAGGGAACAGAAGTTGTCGGCTCCCTCTCATATCCGAACAACTCGCTTAACGTTACCAGCT
Organism: Candidatus Cryptobacteroides sp.; assembly: GCA_051889855.1. Classification (GTDB taxonomy): domain Bacteria; phylum Bacteroidota; class Bacteroidia; order Bacteroidales; family UBA932; genus Cryptobacteroides. The sequence continues at coordinate 6,746 of JBJFDE010000088.1, forward strand.
ATCTTGACAGGAATGTAATCGTGACCGGTTATGCAATCGGAGTTACCGGAACGGACACAAAATACCTTAACACTCTTGTCACATCGCTTGAATTTGCAGAGAAAGAGGAGTGCCCGGACGAGAGCAAAGCCCTTACTGTCAAGGAGTTGAACGCAAAATTGGCTTCCATGACCTCTGGCGCTGAGCTTGCAGACCTTGTGGCGGTGAAAGGCTATGTCGCTGCCAACAATGAGGGTGGTGCATTGTATCAGGTTATTTCCCTTGTTGACAACACCGGTGAGCCTGGCACGGGAATAATCCTCAAAGGAGAGGATTATACGGAGGCTACGCTGCCTGTCGGCACCAAGGTGATTGTCAGTCTTAAATATGCTACCTATGACCTTTACAAGAATCTGCCCCAGGTCAAGAAGGCGGTTATCTTCCCGACCGATACCAAGGCTGAGATTGTAGTTCCGGAGATATCTGACAACCAGTGCATGGATTATCTCGGCCAGTATGTGAAGGTCCGCAATCTGACTGCTCCGGACGATGCTACAACATGGGTTGTGAACAATAAGAGCACGACTACCAAGTTCACGGGAGAAAACGGTGGAACAGTTGCAACTTATGTTACCAAATATGCCGTCTATAAGGATGAAAAGATTGCCCACAGGACTTCATGGATTAAAGGCGTGATGGAAATCTACAGCGATCTGCTTGAAATCATTCCTACATCCATGGACGACGTGGCCGGATTCAAGGAATAATGGCAAAAAGGAAAGACGATAGCTTGCAGGTGCCTTTCGGAGCAGACAAAGTTCTGCTCCACACCTGCTGCGCGCCTTGCTCGGGAGCGATAATAGAACGCCTGCTCAAGGAAGGTGTACGTCCCCTCATATATTACTGCAATCCGAATATTTATCCCTACGAGGAATACCTTATCCGCAAAGAGGAGTGCTCTCGTTACGCCTCTTCCCTGGGTCTGGAAATAGTTGATGCGGACTATGACCACAGGCAATGGCTCGTAGCGGTAAAAGGCCTTGAGTCTGAGCCGGAAAGAGGGGGGCGCTGCCTTCAGTGCTTCAAATATCGTCTTCTCCGTGCTGCCGAATATGCCTCCAGCCATGGTTACAAGGTGTTGACCACCACTTTAGCCTCGTCCAGATGGAAGTCACTTGACCAGATCAACCAGGCGGGCCAGTGGGCCTGCTCCAAGGTATCTGGCCAGGCTCCGGACAAGGCTCCTGTCTGGTGGGAACAGAACTGGCGCAAAGGCGGCCTTCAGGAGCGACGCAGCCAGATAATCCGTGAACAGAATTTCTACAATCAGCAGTACTGCGGATGCGAATTCAGTATGCGAAGAGACAATCCTGACTCATGCCCTGAATCAGGCTCATGCGAAAAGCTCCCGCAGAACCTTCAATGAATTGACATTGAGGGAAGAATCCAGATGAAATTCCAGGTAACGGAGCAGTTCTTCTGCAATCTCGTTCCTGACCTCGCCGGAAAGAGGAATGAGCATGGATTCTGCAAAAGATGAAGACATGAAATCTGAAATAATGTGGAAATGGTCGCTGACAAAAGGCCTGAGGTCTTCGAGTGAAGGACTGAAACCGAGGATTACCGACAATTCCAGCAGAAACCGCAGATGGAAATTGCTGAAATCTGTCTGTACCGAGTCTAAAAGAAGAATATTCTTCACGCACCATTCATAAAGCCCGTCTTCACCTGCACCTTCCCGAAGGGCACGGTACAGAACCTCGCTCAGGAATAGCGTCATGGAATTCTTGTACAGGTCGTTCCTTATGCTGGAAAGGGGATAAAGGGCTGATATGTTTTTGATATTCAAAAGTTTGGACTTATTGCCCTGCACAATGTCAGCCTCCAGTACATTCAATGGCTGGAACAGGGTGGTCATGGATTTTTTCCCCACGCCACGCACGAAAAAACTCCGTCTCCCATACTCTTTGCTCAGAGTATGAAGAATGACGGAGTTTTCACCGTATTTAGTCGTATGTAGGACAATCAATCCTGTGTTGACAATCATCTATGATACTAACTTTTGTACGGCCTTGACCTTATGCCTGTGCGGCAAACCAGCCGGCCATCGCACGCAGGGCCTTTCCTCTGTGGGAAATCTCGTTTTTCTGCTCCTCAGTGATATCGGCCAGCGTAAGTCCCGGATAATCATCGGAAAGGAAGATAGGATCATAGCCGAATCCGCCCTTGCCAGACTTCACGCGCGCAATCTTTCCTTCAAGTGTGCCTTCAAAGAAGTGTTTCTGTCCGTTGAATATCAATGTGACCACACTTTTGAAGCGTGCCTTACGCGTAACCTTCTTCACTTTAAGCCCGAGAGATGCTGCCATGCTGGCTTCACATTCCTTGATGGCAAGCTCCTGAAGGACCTTGTCCATGTTCTTGTTGAAATCCTTATCCTCTCCGGCGTATCTTGCCGTATATACTCCCGGAGCTCCGCCGAGGTCATCAACCTCAAGTCCGGTATCATCTGCAAAACAATTGCTTCCACTTTTGTCAAAAAGATATTGAGCCTTTTGCAATGAATTGGCTTTCAACGTCTTTCCAGTCTCAGGAATCTCTTCTTTGATTCCAATTTCCATAGGGGTAACGAGCTTGAAATCCCCTCCTAAAATCTCTGATGCTTCACGCAGTTTGCCGCTATTGCCCGTT
>JBJFDE010000089.1:0-2557 GCA_051889855.1 Candidatus Cryptobacteroides sp.
AGAGCCAGTCTATGAGATTCTTCAGATGGCCGGGGTAACTGTAGTTGTATTCCGGTGAGAATATCCAGAGGGCATCGGCCTCCGCCACTTTTTCCCGTACCTTGCTTACTTCATCTGGAGCAGGAAACTCAATGTCCTGGTCCATCATCGGCAGAGCCGAATAGTCAAGATATTCCCCTATCAGCTGATAATTTGAATAATACAATAATCCGGGCGATTTATGGCGATTTTGTTGCATATTTCGCCCGGATTTATGTAATCATTCATTATATTTGTAAAAAATTATAGAATGGATTACTTATTTGGACGGCAGGAAGAAATTTCTGAACTTACAAGATACTTCGAATCAGGTAAGGCTGAATTTTTGGCTCTCTATGGTCGCAGGCGTGTTGGCAAGACATACTTGGTGGATAGTCTATTTGGAGATAAGTATGCCTTTTCAACATCTGGAATTATTGGTGGAACTCTGGAAGAGGAACTTGCAGCATTTAGTGAAGACCTTCGCCGCTACGGTTATAAGGGAAGAAAACCTCGTTCTTGGATGACTGCATTTGAAGCACTCCGAACATTGTTGGAGAGTAAGCTCATCCCTGGAAAGCGTTTGGTTGTCTTCATTGATGAGTTGCCTTGTCTTGCAACGCCCAAAAGCCGTCTAGTTAAGGCTATTGACAGATTTTGGAATAATTGGGCCGGCAAACAACGCGAAATTTTTCTGATTGTTTGCGGAAGCGCCACCTCATGGATTATTCGTAATATCATTGACGACAAAGGTGGGCTGCACAATCGTATTACCCACGAAAAACATCTTTATCCATTTACTCTTGGTGAAACACGTGATTACTTAGTACACAATGGTTTTCGTTGGTCCGATATCTCTTATCTCCAGACATATATGATACTCGGAGGTGTGCCTTATTATCTTGACCTTCTGGATAACACCAAGAGTCTCCCGGAAAACATAGACATACTATTCTTCGGAAAGGAGGCACCTCTTGCCAAGGAATTTAATCGTCTGTATAAATCCCTCTTCAATAGTCCGGAACGATACAAGGCTGTTATCAAGGCCCTGGCTACCAGCCGGAAGGGAATGACTCGCAGTGACCTTGCTGTTAAATTGAAAGTGAATAATAACGGTCACTTTGGAGATATACTCGAAGATTTAGTGAACTGCGACTTTATCCGGTACTACAACCTTCTGGGAAAGAGTGTAAAGACCACGGGCGGCTTATATCAGCTCACTGATTTTTATTCTATGTTTCATCAGACTTTCATTACTGGCCGTATTACAGACACTCATTACTGGTCAGCAACAATGAATACTCCCGTGCAGAACACTTGGTATGGGCTTGCTTTTGAGCGGGTTGCTATGGCTCATATTCCGCAAATCCTCAGGGCAATTGGTGTGGACCGCATACTTACACAGTATTATTCCTGGCGGAGTGTGGAGTCTCCAAAGGGAGCACAGGTGGATCTTGTGATAGACAGATCTGATGGAATAATCGATCTCTGCGAGGTAAAATATTCAGGGGGAGAGTATTCTATTTCCAAAGAAGAATATCTCAAACTATCTAATCGTAGTGAGACCTTCCGCAAGGAGACTTCAACAAGGAAAGGTGTATTCCTTGCCCTCATAACAACATATGGTCTAGCGAGAAATGGATACGCCGATATTGCAAATAGTGTAATAACCTTGGAAGACTTGTTCGGATAATGGGCGAAATGCACTATTATTTCATCCTATTTCGCCCGGATTAGTGTAATTATTGAGAAACTACAATTTGTCCTTGCCGTCTATTGTATAGTAGTAAGCATCAAGGGAACCGGCGGAAGCTGGGCTCTTCCCACCGCGCTGGGATTGACTGCGCTTGGAAACTCCGTCAATCTGTATTCGCTGAAGAAACTAAAAGAGAAGGAGGAATGATATGATATCAGGAATTACAATGAGAAAACTTTTTTCAATGATGATTGCCCTTATCGGGCTGATAGTGTGCTCGTGTGGACATAGAACAGTTGCCTTTCCGGAAGACTGCATAACAATCGATACCCCGTCTGGAAAACCGTTGCGAGTCGCCTGCATATTCCACGGCTCCCTTGCTTTCGAGTATGATGGCAAAGTCATTCACATTGACCCTGTCACGAAGATGGGAGAGATGCAGATTGACTATTCACCATTCGGAAAGGCCGATGCAATATTCATCACGCACGCTCACCGCGACCACCTCTGCCCGGAAGCAATAGATACTCTATCCGGTGATGAGACTGTCCTGTATGCCAATGCTGAATCAGTATCTGCCCTTGGCAAGGGAACGGTACTGGCCAATGGGGATTCCGGTGAACTGGCGGAAGGTATCAGGTACACAGCCGTGCCCGCATACAACACCACCGAGGGCAGGGAAATGTTCCATCCCAAGGGCAATGGAAATGGATATGTCTTTGATTTTGACGGATTCCGGGTATATGTCGCAGGGGATACCGAGCCGATTGAGGAGATGTCAGCGCTCGGCAGCATTGACCTTGCCTTCCTGCCCGTCAACCAGCCATATACGATGACTGTCAG
>JBJFDE010000090.1:0-2555 GCA_051889855.1 Candidatus Cryptobacteroides sp.
TGCAGTTTGAAAAATCGGCCGAATAAAAGCACATGGAAAACTGCGGCCGGAGGGCTCCCTGGCGGGAGGGAGTGGGATGCCTGGTTGGTGTCCGGGGAAGAGTTCTGGAGAGCAGTAGTCTGTACCGCAAAATGCAAGTTGATATTTGGTAGGGTCCGGAGGCCTGAATTGTTTGGCAGAGTCCGGAATGGACGGCGATTGTTCGGTTGAATCCGGAATGGGCTGTAGTTTTGGCGAGACCAGCAGTGGGTGCGAGGCGCTTTGGTAACGGGCCGAGAAAATGTGCGGCAGATGGATGAAGGCGGTGGCGCAGGGTGGGCATGTGAAGATGAGTGGCGATGGCGTGTGTGGATGCGCTGATGCTTCGGGTCAATGAAGTTGAAATTTGGCTGAGTGGCGAAGACATTCGTCGGGTGGACTTGAAGTAGAGAGTGTCAATGTGATGGAGGGGGGGGGGCGTTAAAAGATGAAGGGTTGCGGAGGTTGGAATATGAGGGCGCGTGGGCGCCGGCTGATATTTGAATGAAAATTGAAGAATAGAAATAGAAGAAAGGAGTAGTCAAAATGATGAAAATGAAGAAAGAATACGAATCACCGTTGCTTTCCGTCAGGAGAATCGAGATGGAAAGCGGGTTCTGCAGCGCGTCGGCGGATGTGACGAACCCGAATGCTGAAAATGGAAAGATTGGTGAACACTCAATCAATTCCGGTTTCGAAGGAGATTTCAGCAACAGCGGCTGGGATACCGACCCGACGAACACAACAAACTAACAGCCGGATGCAAACAATGCTATATACAAAACCATTATACGAGAAATGAAGATGAAGACATCAAAATATATATTCTTGTCGTTGGCAGCCGCGTTTGTTGCGACCGCTTGCAATAGGGAGTTGAACCCGGACAATCCTAACAAGGCCAATTCGGGTGACGAGGTGCAGTTCGGACTTTCCCTGCCGGGGAAGACGAAGACTGTGTATGGAGAGGAGACCTCGACGGGTTTCCCAATCTATTGGGTCAATGGGGACAAGGTGAAGGTCGCTTCGCCTCAATGTATGAGCGGCAGGAACGTTGCTGAGTATGCAGTCTCGGTAAATACCGCAACGCAGAACTATGCTGATGCGCTTACGAGAACAGGGGAGTATGGCGTGCAGTGGGGTTCAGAGGAGACAGCGGATTTCTATTCAATATATCCGTCGAGCACCGGAGAGTTGACCATCAATGAAGACAATACGGTCAGCGCTAAATTCACAGTTGCAGCTACGCAGTTTGCGAATACTAAAGACAATGGTACTATGTTCTATTCCCAGCCTGCCGAGATGGGTAATGTGATAATGTATGCAAAGACAACAGCCAATAAATCTGACGAAGCTGTGGTGCTGCATTACACTCCGTTCTCTACGGTCATAGAATTTGAACTCAATGCTCCGGCTGAGGAAATTGGTGATAAGGTCAATACTCTTACTATTCAGAGTATTACACTTACGGCACCTGCCGGCAAGACCATTGCAGGTGACTTCGATTTTAGTTTTGATGGTCCAGCAGTTACTCCACGTGATGGCGGCAGCAATGCAATCACCATGCACTTTCTGGACAACAATCAATACAATATCAGTTTGACGCCATCAAAACCGACCATGAAGGCAAAGATGTGTCTGATGCCTGTCAGTGATATTGATAATCTAAGTGGATGGAAAGTAGAAGTAGCTACGTCAGTCGGCACTTTTTCCAAGAATCTTACTGCCGATACCGGCGAACTTAAGCCAGGTCTTGTCCACAAGATACACCTTCCGAAACTCAACTATGCAACTAAGGAGTGGGTATATGACCCAAGCGGATGGCTTCCGTCATTGCCGGATTATAGAAATATCTATTTAAGTGAGATATCACTGCCAGGTGCATGGTATGCTGGCGCACCAACATCTGATGGTTATCAAAACACGACTAGCATCAGTGAGCTTTGGAGATTAGGAGTGCGTGCGTTCGCATTTGAGTGCAGATCAAGGTCTGCAAACGCAAGGTCTGATCCTGATCGTATTGTATTATCTGGAACCGGTTCCAAGGCTTGGACTTCCAATGCTTATGTTAATACGACGGATTATATCGCTCTAAGAATAAAAACTATTGCAGATAATATACAGTCTGATGAGTATGGTGTATTAGTATTAAGTTATGCTGATGGTGGTGAAGGCGGTACTCGTGATGTTGACTATTCTTACTTCCTTGCCGGAGTTCAGAATGAGATTACTAAATCTGGAGCAACAAACATTTATAGTGGAGAAATAACCCCAGAAACAACTGTAGATAATGTGCTTGGTAAGTTGATAATTGTTGTTGCTATTGATGACAACTTGACACTTGGTAATTATGCTTCAGGAATGAATTCATTGATATGCTATAATCCATTCCCTACGCAATTGGTGAGTGCTGGAAAATCTCTTGCTGATCCTCATTTCTCAAAGTTGAGTTGGAAGTCATGGGCTGATGCTAATAAGGTGTTGACGACCCAGAATACTACTGATTTGTTGTGGTGCTTTACCAGTGCTAACCGAACGGA
>JBJFDE010000091.1:0-9379 GCA_051889855.1 Candidatus Cryptobacteroides sp.
CAGCAGGGTTTTGGTTGAACCGACCGAGAGGACCATCCCTTGCTGACGGGCAAAGTCCCTGGCAAGGTTGACAGAAGTGAGCGAGGCGTTGAAAGCAAACGATAGAGCCTCCTTGTTTCTCGGTAAGACAGTCAGGAGGGCTGACCGTGGAGGTGTCAGTCGCAAAAGCAGTCGTAAGGTGGCCGATCAGTCGTGAAGGTGGCGGGAGCGGAGGTAGGACAGGAGGTATTCGGCACGGTCGGTTTGGATGATGGTTGCGCCGAGGGTGTCGATCAGGAAGCCATAGGCCGCGTCGGGGTCTTCGAGGGCAAGGTCGTCGTCATGGCCACCGCACAGTGTGTCCCAAAGAGTATTGTACCACAAAAGCGCTTTGCCTCTGAGGTCCTCCCGAAGCTGGAGAGGATAGTCCAGTTCGTCGTCTGTCCTGTAAGTCAGCTCATAAGCACATGGCTTCAGCACATTCATGTGGCCTTCCATCATTTGTCTGGCGTCATCCTTATACAGATTTACAATTGGCATATACAGAATCTCATCCAGCAATTCGCCATAGCTGGCAATCACGCTTTCTGCAGGACGGCCACCTTTCATGATTATCTGCTTGGTGGTACCAGTCTTTTCCAGTACCGGCACTACCAGGTCAAGGTATCTGTCAGCCTTGTCAAGATTTATCAGCACTTTTCCCTTGGCGGCAAGCAGAGCCTCTTCAAGAGTCGGGACCTGATGTTTGGTATGGATGCCAGCACCGTTTTTCAGTTTCAGGGTCTTGATGGAATCCAGTGTCCAGTCTGAAACTCTGCCCTTTCCGGTTGTGGTGCGGTTGAGAGTTGCATCATGCATGATAATCAGCACACTGTCCCTGGTCAGCTGCAGGTCGAGTTCCACGACATCCACTCCCACTTGGATGGAATGTTCGATGCCGGCTATGGAGTTTTCCGGAGCGTAGCGCCAGTCTCCGCGGTGCGCTACTACAAGGACCTGATCTGTCCTGCCTTCAAGAATACGGTTTCTCAGGGCCTCGGCACGGTCCTGCTCCGGGGCTTTTGTGCAGCTGGCGAAGAATGCCATTATTGCTGCTATGTACAATATTTTTTTCATGTTGGTCCTATTTACAGATCTCTCCATTACGGTGCTGCGCACCTTCAGTCGAGATGACAGTTTCACTGGCGGGTGATGCAGGCCCCGAGAGCATTCAAGCGGATGTCGATATCCTCGTAGCCGCGGTCAATCTGGTCTATGTTGCTGATGACGCTGGTGCCTTTGGCGGACATGGCGGCAATCAGAAGAGCAATGCCGGCACGGATGTCTGGAGACGACATTTTGCCTGAGCGAAGTCTGTAATTGTGGTCATGTCCAATCACCACCGCACGGTGAGGATCGCAGAGGATAATCTGTGCACCCATATCAATGAGCTTATCCACAAAGAACAGTCTGCTCTCAAACATCTTCTGATGGATGAGCACGCTGCCCTTGCATTGGGTGGCCACAACGAGCATGACACTCAGCAGGTCAGGAGTAAGACCCGGCCAAGGAGCATCGGCAAGAGTCATGATGGAACCATCCAGGAAGGACTCGATGACGTAACTTTCCTGCTCGGGCACGAAGATGTCATCACCCCTTTGCTCCAGCTGGATACCAAGCCTGCGGAAAGCTTCCGGAATGATGCCAAGGTTTTCATAAGAAACATCCTTGATGGTGATACTGCTTTGGTTCAGGGCAGCCATTCCTATGAACGAACCGACTTCAATCATATCCGGCAAAATCTTGTGAGCGGTGCCTCCCAATTTTGATACACCTTTGATTTTCAGCATATTGGAACCTATGCCCTCAATATTTGCACCCATGGAAACCAACATCCCGGACAATTGCTGGATATAAGGTTCGCAGGCAGCATTGTAGATTGTGGTCTCCCCTTCGGCCAGAACCGAAGCCATGAGAATGTTTGCAGTGCCAGTCACGGATGCCTCATCCAGAAGCATGTAGCAGCCCTTAAGATGACTGCCCTGCGGGACATGCAGGAAGAATGCCTTCTTTGAAGAATCATAATCCTGGACTGCTCCCAGTTTCATCATTCCGAGAATGTGGGTATCAACCCTGCGACGACCTATCTTATCCCCACCCGGCTTCGGGAAATATGCCCTTCCGAAACGGGCCAGAAGCGGTCCCACCACCATCACGGAACCACGCAGATGGGCACATTTGGCCACAAAATCAGCACTCGCAATATATTCAGTATCAATATTATCAGCTTTGAATGAATATACGCCTTTATCAAGCCGGTTAACCTTCACGCCCATGCCTTCAAGCAAGATAATGAGGTTTTTGACATCGAGGATTTCCGGGACGTTGGAAATAGTAACTTCCTGGTCGGTGAGAAGCACGGCGCTTATCACCTCCAATGCCTCGTTCTTTGCTCCCTGAGGGCGTATTGCTCCACTGAGCTTGTGCCCACCTTCAACTACGAATGATCCCATATTATTTCTCAATTGTTATTCTGCCATCAAGCCTTGACTCAACCTGTCTGCCATTGGCAGTGAGCCACCTTATATAATCTGCCATCAGGTCATATATGATTTGTGATGAATCCTTACGGACAAGATAGTCTCCCGTTCCATACCTTGCATTATTCACAATATAATCCAAAGTTGCAACAGTGTAAATCTTGCCATCATCGATTTGCTTGCCATTGACTGTCACAGATTTCACCTTCCCGTCTTTGACAACAAGGCGGACTCCGGAATTAATCGGCATTCCGCCCGAAGCAGCCACTTCAGCAAACAGGTTCTTCAGGGCCTTGCCGTTCATTTCCAGCACAGTCAGCTGATTGTCAAAAGGATATACAGTGAAAACATCCCCCAGGGTCACAGGTCCCTTGTAAATATTGGAACGAAGGCCACCTGTATTATATAGAGTGACATCCGGTTTGGCTCCATAAATTTGCTCACACATCCATGAAAGCGCATCTGCCGTAAAATTGCCGAGCTTGCTCTCCGGTGTGCCTTTCGTCATATCTTCGGGAGCATAACCAAGTTCCTCCTCCATTTTATCCGCCAGATTGCCGGCATAAGTGGAAATGGTGGCAGCAAAGGCATCGTCAGCCCTGGCATCAAGCCTGCTGTCAACAGGAATAAGCCTGTAATCGAATGTTTTCTTGCCGTCTTTGTCAATTTTTATCTTTGAATAGCCCAGGCATATTCCCTTGCTGCCTGTCTGTACAATAGGGACATAAGTACCATCGAGATTACGTACATAATACGCCTTATTAATAAAGGTATGGGAATGTCCTCCGACTATCATGTCAATATTGCGGGTATTCTTAGCGATTCCGCTGTCCATATATTTGACCTCCGTATCCTTTGAAAAGCCAAGATGGGAGAGGGCTATCACGATATCGGCACCATCCTTCTTCAAATCGCCTGCAAGCTTTTCAGCGACCTCAAGGGCATCAAACCACACAACTCCCTCACAAGCGGTAGGGTCCACGAGATTCTGAAGCCTCACATTAAGACCGATAAAACCCACATTCACGTCTCCGGCCTTCAACATCACGGACGGTTTCACATACTTGGAAAGCGAAGTATTGGCAAAGTCATAATTGGAAGCCACCACGGGCACCTTGCTCATCGAAAGCATGTCTCCCAGGCCGACCATCTTCTTGTCGAATTCATGATTGCCCAAAGTACGCACATCGTATCCGAGTTCGTCCAACATCATCATCTCGACAATTCCGTTGAAGCAACTGAAATAATATGTTCCCTGGACCATGTCTCCCGAATCGGTCAGCAGCACTGCGGGTTCGGCAGTTCTTACACTGTCAATCAAGGCTTTGAGTCGTACAGCTCCGCCCATGTCAGCATTGTATGTAGCATCCTTGGCAGTCGGCTCAATCTGGCTGTGGAAATCATTTGTAAAAAGCAGGACGAATTCCTTGCCTTCGGACTTGTTTTCCTGCTGGTTCTGATTGTTGTTTTCCCGGCAGGAAAGTACAGCCAGGCAAATAAGGATGAATGATAGTAACCTCTTCATAATGAGTTTTTTAGATATGCTCCACCTCTGGAGACAATATAATTCCGAATTTATCTTCAACAGATGCGATAATGCGCTTTTCAATGCCGATGATTTCCTCTGGGAATGCCTCTCCGGTGAAATTTACAATGACAAGAGGCTGTTTTGACCATACAGCAGCACCACCCATTCTGCGGCCCTTCCATCCACATTTTTCAATCAGCCAGGCTGCAGGAATCTTAACCATGCCGTCTTCGAGGTCATAATGCGGCACCTCCTGGGCAAATTCCGCCGATGCTATGGCTGCAACTTTCTCATATACAGCCTTTTCCACTACAGGATTCTTGAAGAAACTGCCTGCACTGCCCGTCACGGCAGGATCCGGAAGCTTCTCGTTACGGATTTTCAGCACAGTGCGTCTGACAAGATGGGGAGTAATCTCAGCTCCGGCAGCCGCATCCCTGACAGCCTGCTCAAGATGACCGTATCCAAGCACCGGAGAAGCCTTGGAACTCAGGCGGAACACAACGTGAGTGACGATGAACCGTCCCCTATGGTCAGGACGTTTGAAAATCGAATCCCTGTAACCGTATGAACACTGAGAGACATCAAAATGCACAAACTCCTCTTCCTGAAGGTCATAGCAATAGACCGTACGGATGGCATCCTTCACCTCAACGCCATAAGCACCGATATTCTGGACCGCCGAAGCACCGACCTCTCCAGGAATACCCGAAAGATTTTCCAAGCCCCAAAGTCCCTGATCGCAGGCCCATTTGCAAAGGTCATCAAAAACAACTCCCGCCCCAACCGAAACATCGAGACATCCGTCAGTTCCCTGTCCGTTTTCAAGAGGCTCTATGAAATTGATCATGGAATGCAGGACAGTGCCCTTGAAATCGTCTGTAAAAAGCAGATTGCTGCCACCTCCGATATGCAGAATAGGCCTCGGTAGCCCCTCAAGGTCGAGTTCCACCAAATCCGCAACGGAATCATATTCTACAAATGCCCTCGCCTTCACCTTCATTCTGAAGGTATTCATCCGGGTCAAATCTTTATAATATTCTGTTTTCAGCATTGTCATTAAAATTTACATTGTCAGGCCTCTGTCAGACAGCACACCAAATGGCGAATTTACTAATATTTTTGCAACTGTACAATTATTGTATTTTTATTCTTTGGGTTGCCAGTTATTTTCATTATGTCGCATAATTATTCCTTTTTATCAAGTATGGAGTTATTTTTGTTTATAATTGATTTCAAAAGGTATTATTATGTCGCTTCTTTCGCTTGATGAGTTGGAAAAGGCGGCGCCCTTGTTCAGGGGGCGCCTGGGCAATGCTTTGGGCAGAGGGCTGATGAAGATGCTGTCCGTTGACAAAGTGAATGCCCTGTATGACAGACATTCGTCAGTCGTAGGGCCTGAATTCGCAGGGGAGGTTCTGGAGGACCTGGGTGTTGAATATGAGGTCATCCATAAGGAAGTTCTGGATAATCTTCCTGACGGACCGTTCATAACCATAAGCAACCACCCTTATGGTAGTCTGGATGGGGTGATGCTTGTGGATCTGTTCGGTCAAATAAGACCTGATTTCAAGGTGATGGTCAACAAGTTCCTCGCCAGAATCAAAGCCCTGGAGCCGAATTTCATCTGCGTAACTCCCACGGGATCAGAGCGTTCTGCGCCCTCGAAGGACAGTATTCAAGGCATAAAAGATGCAGTGACACATGTCAGGGACGGGCACCCGCTGGGTATATTTCCTTCAGGTGCAGTCTCGGACCTGAGCATAAAAGACAGATGTATCAGGGACAGACAGTGGCAGGAGGCAGTACTGAGGTTGATAAAGAAAATGAATGTCCCGATTGTTCCGGTTCATTTCCTTGACAGGAACTCAAACTTTTACTACTCGTTGGGATTGATCGACTGGAGAGTCCGTCTTCTGAGGCTGCCAGCAGAGGTTTTCAACAAAAAGGGAAAAAGAACAAGGATTGCAATAGGCCAGATAATCACTGCTGAGCAGCAAAGAGAAATTAACGATATTGAGCAATTCGGGTTGTTTTTGAGAAATAAAGTTTATAATCAATTCTGAAATGGAAACACATAAGGCAGATGCAGTAAGGATACAGACTTCTATCCTGAATGCGCTTGAAAAGAAAGTGCTGGTATGGCTTGCCAAACGCCAGCCGAAATGGATGACATCAGATATTCTCACCTATATAGGAACATTCGGTGCTGCGGTTATCGCCGTCGGATACATCTTATCGGCGTGGAATATCAACTTCTTGTGGCTCAGCTCATTAGGCTTCATTATCAACTGGTACGGCGACTCTCTTGACGGCACTCTTGCCAGAGTACGTCAGACTCAGAGGCCGATTTACGGCTACTACCTCGACCACACCATCGACACCATCAATGAAGTGATGATTTTCATAGGCGTGGGACTGTCAGGGCTGATGCATATCGAAATCGCAATGTTCGCATTGATCATCTACCTTCTTATGACCATCAATGTCAGCATAAACGCCCATCTGAAGAAAGAATTCAAGCTCACTTACGCCAGCATGGGCCCTACAGAGTTCAGAATCATAATGATAATCATCAACACCTTGTTTGCTCTCATTGCTCCGCTCAGGGAATTCTCCCAGACATTCACATTGCTCGGACAAGAGTTCACATTCATGGCTCTTGACTATATTGGAATGGCAATATGCCTGATTCTCGTCATTTTGCATCTTTCGACTATCAGGAATGACATCAGGGGCTATGCAGAAATGGACCCTATGCCGAAAAAGGATTAGAGGATGAGGCGTGTATTGATAAGATATCTGAAATTCATGGGTACAAGTGTGGTCGGCACCGTCGTTGACACACTTGTACTTTGGATTTTGTCGGATTTTATCTTTACCAAAGGATATTGGGGTGAATATATCATCTCCCCCGCCATCTCATTCCAATGTGCACTGACTGCCAACTTCCTGATATCATATTTCTATGTATGGAAAGACAGGACAGCGGTTTCAGATGCTTCGGCAAAGAGGTTTTTCAAATTGTATTTTGCATACAATCTGTCCGGCTCTGCTGTATTTTTGCTCAGACTTGGCGCATTGCTCGTAATTGAAAAGTTTACCGGCTGGGATGTCGTATTATGCAACCTTCTGGCAATGTGCGTGTCCGGAGTATTGAATTTTGCGATCAATAACATGGTCATTTTCAAGAAAAAAAAGACAGCCTGATGTTCTTGCCTTTCAAACATATTGTATTTGTAATCATTATTCTCGGAATTATTCTGGTGATCATCTCCGAAAACAGGAATCCCGTGAAGACAATCGCATGGTGCCTGGTCCTGACATTCATGCCCATCCTGGGCATCATCCTGTACATTCTGTTCGGAATGGACAACCGTCACAGAAGGCTGATCAAGGAAGATGAATTGAACTATCTGAAAAATCTTACGGCTGAAGTCCAGAATAAGGAAATAGTCACTGTCCCGCCACAAGGTCACGAAAGTCTGTCAACGATGCTTGTCAATGCCAACAAGGCCTTTCCCCTGTCAGGCAACGATGTCCGGATTATTACTGACTTCAATTCCATGTCCGGTCAGCTTCTGAAAGATATCGCTGCGGCGGAACATCACATAAACATGCTTTTCTTCAAGTTTGAGGATGACGCTGTCGGTAGAAAAATAGCTGATGCATTGATAGAAAAAGCAAAGGAGGGCGTGCAAGTGCGGCTTATCTATGACGATGCCGGCAACATGATGGTTCCGAGGCGTTTCTATAAAAGGTTGAAAAACAATGGAATACAAGTCAGGCCTTTCATAAGGATATTCCTTCCGTTGCTTTCGCGGGACTACAATTGCCGCAATCACCGCAAAGTGGTGGTCATTGACGGCTGCATAGGTTATATGGGCGGAATGAATATTGCCCAAAGATATGCCGAAGGCCTGAAATGGGGGATATGGCGTGACACCCACCTGAGGATTACCGGACCGGCCGTTTCCGAACTCCAAACCTCCTTCCTGACGGATTGGAGGTTTACCAAAGGGGATGTCCCCGACTTCAAATCCATGTATCCATACAATCCTCCGTGCGGAAATACCCTTATGCAAGTGGTTACCGGAGGTGCCATGGATAAATGGAATATCATGATGCAGGCCTATATGACTGCCATTGCCGGAAGCCGCAGATATGCATATATCCAGTCCCCATATTTCATCCCTCCGGAACCGCTGATGAGAGTGCTCCAGAATGCCGCCCTGTCAGGTGTGGATGTGAGAGTGATGATTCCGTACCGCGGAGACAAGGGGATCCTTCCTCCCTGGGCATCCCGTTCGAACATCGCCGATGCACTTGCCGCCGGTATCAAGGTGTACTTATATAAAAAGGGATATCTGCATGCCAAATCTCTGGTCATTGATGACAGTTTCGTGACTATAGGATCAACTAATATCGACTTCCGGGGCTTCGAACAGGACTTTGAAATCAACGCTTTCATGTATGACCAGGCTATGGCAATTCAGCAGCATGATATCTTCCTGCAAGACCAGCTGGATTGTGAACAAGTGATTCCTGAGCAATGGGCTGAGCGCCCCCGTATGGACAGAGTAAAAGAATCATTTGCCCGAATCTTTTCTCAGGTACTTTAGTTATTTTTGCAGGGTAAAGCAAAAATAACATGAAAAAGATTATCTGTCTGGCAGCAGTTGCCGCAATGGTGCTTTGTTCCTGCTCGCAAGAGGGCTGGAGCAACGAGGAACTTGACATTATCCGGAATCAGGGTGAAGTGATGCGAGTGCTCACAGTGCGCGATCAGCAAGATTCGGCTGTGCTCAGGAAAATTTCCACAGATATCCCTGCCAAAGCGCTTCATGGAGAGGATTACCGCATTCTATCCCGTAAGATGATTGCTACGGTCACCAGTCCGGAGCAGGATGGAGTTGGGATAGCGGGGCCTCAGGTCGGGATTTCCCACCGGGTTGTTGCCGTGCAGAGGTTCGACAAGGAGGGTGAGCCTTTCGAGGTTTACCCGAACATCCGTATTCTGGCCAAAAGAGGTGAGCCTCAACTGGGCCCGGAGGGTTGCCTCAGCGTTCCGGACTGCCGGGGTGATGTCCTGAGGTACAGGGAGATAGATATCCGATACACTGCCCTTCCTTCAGGAAAAGACACAACAGAAACCGTCAAGGGATTCACCGCTGTAATATTCCAGCACGAGTGCGATCACCTCGACGGAATTCTCTATACCGACTACCTCAACTGAAAATTCTCTTGTCAGGCAAATAAATCCTGACTTTCATTTTCGCAAAATACAAAAACATAACATAACTCAAGTTTCGCAAGTGATAACTTATTATGGTCCTGAGGGTTGTGCCGCTTG
>JBJFDE010000092.1:0-9370 GCA_051889855.1 Candidatus Cryptobacteroides sp.
TTGATGATGAATCCGAATTTGTATTCAGCGTCCTCCTTGCTGATGCCGAGGATTTCAAACATCCTTTCCTGCATTGCAGCCTCGTGGATACGGATGGATCCGCCGCCGAGCTCGGTGCCGTTGAGCACGAAGTCATAAGCGTTGGCGCAGACCTTTTCGAGGTCTTCCTTCTTGTCTGAGTAGTACCAGTCGAGGTGCTCAGGCTTCGGAGCTGTGAACGGATGGTGCATTGCGTAGAATCGCTGGGTCTCGTCATCCCACTCGAAGAGAGGGAAATCCACGATCCAGAGCGGTGCAAAGTTGTATGGGTCGCGAAGTCCGAGGCGGTTGCCCATCTCCAGACGAAGTACGCCGAGCATGGTCTGAGTCTTTCTCTTGGCACCGCAGAGCACGAGCATCATGTCGCCCTTGCCGGCTCCAAGACGGTCGGCAACTGCCTGAAGCTGCTCAGGAGTGTAGAACTTGTCGATTGAGGACTTGATGCTTCCGTCCTCGTTCACCTTTATATATACAAGGCCTTTTGCACCTACCTGAGGTCTCTTCACCCATTCGGTGAGCTCGTCAATCTGTTTGCGGGTATATGAAGCGGCACCTTCAACATTGATGGCACCGATATATTCAACTCCATCGAATACAGAGAAGCCATATCCCTTCACAAGGTCGGTTATCTCATTGATTTTCATACCGAAACGGATATCCGGCTTGTCGCTGCCATAGAAATCCATGGCATCGTACCAGCTCATGCGCGGAATCGGATTCGGAATCTCCACGTTCAGCACGTTCTTGAACAGAGTCCTCATCATTCCCTCGAATGTGTTCAGCACGTCCTCCTGCTCCACGAATGACATTTCACAGTCAATCTGGGTGAACTCAGGCTGGCGGTCTGCACGGAGGTCCTCGTCACGGAAGCAGCGCACAATCTGGAAATAGCGGTCGTAGCCGGCAACCATCAGAAGCTGCTTGAATGTCTGAGGTGACTGGGGAAGGGCATAGAACTGTCCCGGATTCATTCTTGAAGGCACCACGAAGTCGCGTGCTCCCTCAGGAGTCGATTTGATGAGATATGGAGTCTCGATCTCAAGGAAGTTCTGTGCATCCAGATAGTTGCGCACCTCGTGTGCAATCTGGTGACGGAGCTTGAGGGCCTTCTGAAGCGGATTCCTGCGGAGGTCGAGGTAGCGGTATTTCGCACGGAGTTCCTCGCCGCCGTCGCTCTCATCCTCGATGGTGAAAGGAGGGGTATTGGCTTTGTTGAGGACTTTGATGTTCTCCAGGCTTATCTCTATGTCACCTGTTGGCATCTTCGGGTTTTTGCTCTGGCGCTCTATCACCTTGCCTGTGACCTGGATAACCCACTCGCGGCCGAGTGATGAAGCTGTTTCAATGAGTTCGGGAGCAGCGGAAGCATCCACGACGAGCTGGGTGATACCATAACGGTCACGCAGGTCGATGAATGTCATACCTCCAAGTTTCCTTGATTTCTGCACCCATCCGGCAAGGGTAACGACCTCGCCGGCATTTTCTATGCGGAGCTGTCCGCAAGTATGTGATCTGTACATATTTATATTATTGTTGTGTTATTTCTCGATTATAACATCACCGTGGTCCTTTGCAACGGCCTCTTTCCATTTGTCGGTATATCCAGGCTGGGTGATGCCTGCAGGAATGCAGTCGGTGTGACCGTTGGTCACGAATGATCCGTCAGGGTTCTGGGCCTTGACATTGCCGTCGATATATTTGACAAGCAGAAGCTGCTCAAGGGCTACCCATTTCTCGAAGATTTTCTGTGCATTGGATACGGAAAACTCTGTAAGATACTCTTTTACAGCGGTGAAAGGCTCTTCCTTCCTGCAGACTTTGTCGTTGCGTTTGATCTGTTTCACCGGTTTTCTGAGGGCTGCTTCGTGCATTGCAAGTGCCTGTTCGTCGGCCTTTGCGACAGCCTCAACCATGGAGTTTTCCCAGGCATCAATCTCGGCGCGCACTGTAGGGGCCATGATATTGTACATCTTGTAGCAGGCGTTGGTCACACGGTTGTTCATCCAGAAAGATGAAGTTGCAGAATAGGTGATCATGTTGCCGTTTCCTTCGCGGAAGCACTCCGGAATCTCATTTGTAGATGTGTAAATAGGTGTAAGATAGCTGGTTGCAGCATCATCACATCCAAACCAGTCAACTCCGCCAATCTCGTCTGGAAGCCATCCGCGAGCCTGTCCCACGAACCAGAATCCGGTCTGCTGGGTGGCGATTGCCCTTTCGTTGGTGTAATGTTTGCCTTCCCATTCGAAGCCCATAGGCCTCCAGCGGTATGGAAGGGCATTTCCACCGGCTCCGATGTCGGTGGTCATATCCATAGGGGTGCCCTCATAATGGTCTCTCATCACATCCGCCACGTTCTTCACTGTGATTTTGCGGGATGGCTTTACGAAAAGAGGGAATCTCTTGGAAGCATCATGTCCGAGGGCATATTCTACATAATCGTAAGCATCCCTGGTGATGAGGTTTCCGTTTTCATCCTCAAAGGTGAATTTGCCGTCGCAGAGGATGTTGAACGCCGCCCATGCACGTGCTTCACAACCTCTCATGGCACCGAAATCAAGCGGAGCATAAGCGTCGCAAAAACTGAATTCTTCGTCCTTGCCGCTGAAATATCCCATTTCGCGGGCGAATGATATGACATCGGGAGCATAGAGGCAGTTCTGAGGGTCGTTCAGAGGGAAGGTGCTGATGCGGGCCTGGTTGGCATGTGCGCAGATATATCCGTCAGGAACCCTTCTGGCCACCCATACGATGCCTTTGCGGGCGTTCTTGCCGTTTTCCATCTTCATTCCCTTTCCGATCAGGTCCATTACCCAAACCTCGTCCTTGTCGGCGATGGAGAAGGATTCTCCGCTGGAATAATATCCATATTCGTTTGCCAGATCCACGATGACACTGATGGCTTCACGGGCTGTCCTTGCTCTTTCAAGGGCAACGTAAATCAATGAACCATAGTCCATTATACCGGTAGTATCCTCGAGTTCATGGCGTCCTCCGTAGGTTGTCTCGGCGATGATGAGCTGGTGTTCGTTCATATTGCCGACTCTTTGGTATGTATATGGAATCTGCGGGATTTCTCCGAGATATTTGCCTGTGTCCCATTCATTTATCTTTCTCATCGCGCCTTCTGGCCATTTGGCTGCACGTGCGAAATACAATTCACCGAAGAGCTGGTGGGAATCGGCTGCATAGGAAATCATGTTTGAACCGTCGTTGCTGGCACCTTTGGTGACAAGCACATTTGTACATGCATCGGTGGAAATGCTGTTCGCAAACATGGCTGCTGCTGTCAGCAGTGTGGCAGTCAGTATTTTTCTCATTTTGTTCTTTTATTATAATTAATTATTTTTGCCGTCTTGAAGCAGAATCCCGCTTTTTCCGGCTCCGCTTCAACTAAAACATGCAAAACTATAAAATTTTTAATAGATATGAAACCGTATTATCTGCATATCTGCGTTTTTGCCTTTGTTGCCGCGCTTTTCTTTTCAACTGAGCTTCGCGGACAGGAACAGCAGAAGCAGCCTGACGTTCTTCAGCAGATTGAGGATGAGGCCGACAGACTTCAGCGTTTGCTGAATCTTGAGGACTGGCAGGTGTTTTATGTTGATTCCATCCTGAAACACAATTTCCCGGCAATGATGGAAGAGATTGAGAAGCTTTCGAAGGGGAAAGTAAGCAATACCAACATTTATATGTCCGTGCAGGACAGATGGCTGGACAAGACTGACTCTGCATATATGAAGATATTCACCAAAGAGCAGTGGGCGGCTTACTTGAAGACCGGCGCGGCCAAGCAGCAGAAGGCGCGGGCCAAACGTCGCGGTAACAAATAACGCCATTTCGAGCGAATACCATTGTCATTTCGAACGAATACCATTGTCATTTCGAGCGAAAACAACACCACTGTCATTTCGAGCGAAGTCGAGAAATCTAAAATAAACTGAAAATGGACTTTTTGGAAGTAATAGAAAAAAGGCACAGTGTAAGGAAATTCACCGATGCCCCCGTGGAAAAGGAAATTCTTGATGCAATAGTGGGCGTGGCACGTACCGCCCCGTCATCACGCAATAGTAAAAGTACTGAGTTCCTGATTGTTGATGACAAGGACACCATCGTGGCGATGTCACAGATGAGGGATTCCGGATCGGCATTCATGAAGGATGCGGCTGCGGTCATAGTAATTCTCGGAGACGAGAGCAAGACTGACCTATGGGTTGATAACTGTGCAATCAGCGCGACTTTCATCCAGCTTGCAGTCACGGCGATGGATCTTGGAAGCTGCTGGGTGCATATCAACGGAAGGCCTCGCCTGAAGGCTGAGCCGGATGGGGCCAATGCTGAGGATTATATCCGCGAGCTGCTCGGAATCAAGGATGGATTGCGTGCTTATTGCGCCGTTGCGATCGGGTATCCGGTGGTTTAGATCTCTCCACTCGCTCCGTGTCCGACTACCGTCGGCTGCTCGCTGCAAAAGCCCACTGGGCTGTTTGCTAACCGCTCACGAGGTCGAGATGACATCCCCAACACACCAATGTCATCCCGAGGGACCGACAAAGACAACATACCAATGTCATCCCGAGGGACCAAAGGGAGTCGAGGGATCTGAATGAATTGAACAATAGCAATTAAAAACAAAAATATGAAAGAGAAAATTGAGGCCCTGATGGCCGAAATCAATGAACTGAAATGCAAGAAAGAGCAGGAAATTGAAGAAGCTCGAGTAAGGCTGCTCGGAAAGAAGGGCGAAATCACCCGCCTTTTCGAAGAGTTCAGAACAGTAGCTCCTGAGATGAAAAAAGAGTTCGGTCAGAAGCTCAACATCCTCAAGACTGCAGCTGCTGCTAAAATTGAAGAATTGAAAAATGCAGCCGAGGAATCTGCTGACTCCAAGGAAGCATCATTTGACTACACAATGCCGGGCGACCCTATGCCTCTTGGCTCGCGCCATCCGGTGTCAATCGTGCGCGAGGAAATCGTTGATATTTTCCGCAAATTCGGATATGACGTGGCTGAAGGTCCTGAAATCGAGGATGACTGGCACGTGTTCGAAGCTCTTAATTTCCCTCCTGAGCACCCTGCCCGCGAGATGCAGGATACATTCTTCGTTTCGGAGAGTGACAACCCTGTGCTTCTGCGTACCCACACCTCAAGCGTCCAGGTCCGCGCAATGGAGAAGATGCCGCTCCCAATCCGCATCGTCTGCCCGGGACGAGTATTCCGTAACGAGGCGATTTCTGCTCGTGCACACTGTATCTTCCACCAGGTTGAAGGACTTTATATTGACGAGAACGTGACATTCGCAGACATGAAACAGGCAATTCTTCTCTTTGCCCGCGAAATGTTCGGCCCTCAGACTCAGATTCGCATGAGGCCTTCATACTTCCCGTTCACCGAGCCTTCTGCCGAGATTGACGTGAGCTGCAACATCTGCCACGGCAAGGGATGCAACATATGCAAGGGCACCGGCTGGCTTGAAATCATGGGCTGCGGAATGGTTGACCCTAACGTCCTCGAAGCTTCAGGCATCGACAGCAAGAAATACAGCGGTTTCGCCTTCGGTATGGGCGTAGAGCGTATTGCCATGCTGAAATGGCAGGTAAAAGACCTTCGCAACTACTTCGAGAACGACCTCCGCTTCCTCAAAGAGTTCGAAACCTCAATTTAGCCTGGCAGTCGTCAGATAAATTTATATTGTCTCTGAATCCAGAGTTTGAAAACGGGATCTTGAATTTGTACGGATTTTCCTTCTACATCTATCAGGTCCCGTTTCATTAATGCATTCCTGATAATACGTACATTCCCGTTAGTCCCAAGTTTATAAGATGACAATACATGGGATGAAGTCATCTTTGTAACCCCGTCAGCAAGAGCACACAAAAAGTTTTTCTGTTTGTCAGTGACAGAATCCATGATGTTCATGAATTGCAGATTGAGCGAATCCAGCAAACTTGAGAGTGCTCCGTCAACAATTTCCTTCGTGCACATTTCCTCACAGCGCAACCAACTCAACTGGGCGAGTTGCTGTACATAGTATGGATGATTCTCAACGCTCTGGGCCAAATATTCCGCGACATCACTGTCAATCTTCTTCCCGGATTCACGAAACCTGTCCATAATATAGTTTCTCCAATCTGCATTCGATATTTTAGGCAGAAACATGATGTCCCCAAACTTATAGAACGGGCTCTTATACTCTCCGAAAATATTAAGCATCATGTGTTTACGGCTTCCATACAAAATGTAGGCAACATCGGTATGCTCTTGCCAGTGGTTCCTGAGAATCTTCTGAAATTTCAGTGTGTTGCTGAATTCTCCTATCTGCTGGAACTCGTCAATACAGACAACCACCTTTTTCCCTCTTTTTGATGCAATTCTCTGAGGCAAATCCAGAATATCATCTGATATCGGATTTTTGACAACATCAAGTCCGAATGATATTTCATATCTTGACAGAGGATCTGAAAACGACACTTTTGGCAGCAGCGTGGAGATGAATTCCCTGGCATTGCTGATGAGAGATTCTGCCGAAGATGAAATCTGTTCCATTACATTCTTGGCATACAACGCATAGAACTCCTGCTCATCATCGCATTTGAAAGCATTCATTCTGACTATCAGATAATCCTTATCTTCCGAGGCCATAGTCACTACTTTGGCTACCAAGGAAGACTTTCCCCATCTGCGAGGAGAAATAATCGCAGTATTTGTCAATGAATGGATATTATCCAGAAGTTTTTCTGTTTCCTTCGTCCTGTCAGTAAAATCGTCATCACGGACAACCTTTCCAAATGAGAATGGGATATTCATATTCAAGCAAATTATATGATACAAAATTATATAATTTTATTTAATACAAAAATATATCATATAATTTTATATAAAATCCTACTCGGCTGTATTTCCTGAGCCGTGAGTATGCTTCCTTTTCATTTATCGATAAAAATTGTAATTTTGTCAGCTAATGAATTTTGAACTCGTATATGTTTTATAGGTTAATCGGGAATAAACGTGACGAATGGCTGAATTCTGATGATTGCACAGTCCGCGATCTATTGAATTATATTCAACAAAGAGGCTTCCTTCGGGATGCGCAGCTTGAGGCCGTCAAGACATATCTATACTTGAAGATAGCCTGTCACAACAAACCGTTATGGCAGCTCTTCACGGATGGTGCATTCAATAGTTTAGATATCTCCAAATTGGAATTGAGTGTAGAAGCACGGAATATTCTTACCACCAATAAGGCGGCAGCAGCCCTGCTTGAATATGCATGCCTGAGGGACAAGAACGGCTGCCAGCTGGCACCAGAGCTGGAGTCCTTTATCAAACGTCATACTTCAGAGATAGACTACGCAGATGCTTTCAAAAAGATTTTCTACGGCGTAGAGTACACCGATTATCTTTTCAGCCTGCCTATGGGGGCAGGCAAAACTTACCTGATGGCAGCCTTCATTTATCTGGATTTGTATTTCGCCCTGAATGAACCGGATAATCCCAGTTTTGCCCATAATTTCATAATTCTGGCCCCGTCAGGATTAAAGTCCTCAATCATACCGAGTCTCAAGCATATTCAGGAATTTGACCCGGCGTGGATTATTCCGGAACCGACGGCCTCCCAGTTGAAACGCCTTGTCAAGTTTGAGATTCTTGATGAGCAGAAAACCGCAAACAAAAGTAACAGGGTCAAAAATCCAAACGCACAGAAAATCAACATTCATCAGCCCCTGGAAGATTTGACTGGGCTGGTTGCCATCACAAATGCCGAAAAGGTTATTCTTGACAGATTTGATGATGACAACGATAGCTCGCTTCTGTCGAAAGAAGAAATGAAACAGCTCGAAGTTGCCAATGAATTGCGGGAAATTATCGGCAACATTCCATCTTTGGCAATATACATAGATGAGGTCCATCACGCAGCAGATGGAGAAATCAAGCTACGTAAAGTAGTGAACCAGTGGACATTGAAACACACATTCAATTCTGTCCTCGGATTTTCCGGAACGCCGTATCTGGACACAGCTGAGCGTGTAACTCTTGCCGGACAATTCTCTATCAGGAATACCGACCTTGCCAATGTCGTGTTCTATTATCCTTTAATGGACGGAATAAGCAATTTCCTGAAAAATCCGACAGTCAAATATGCTGATGCCGACACGGATGAGATAGTTTCAAATGGTGTCAAAGAATTCCTTGACAACTACAGGGATTTGGTTTATGCAAATGGAACATGTGCCAAACTTGCTATCTACTGTGGCAGGATTGACACTTTGGAAGAGAACATATATCCTCTTGTTGCACAGATTGTCAGTTCTTATGGACTGAATCCTTCAGAGATTATACTTAAATATCACGAGGGCAATAAGCAATTCCCAAAGCCGGAGGGCTCTGGAGCCTCATTTTCCTCATTGGACACATCAATGTCCAAAATCAAAATAGTTCTCCTTGTCCAAATTGGTAAAGAGGGCTGGGACTGCAAGAGCCTTACCGGAGTCATTCTCCCGCAAAAAGGTGTATGCCCGACAAATATGGTCCTGCAGACAAGCTGTCGCTGCCTCCGTCAGGTTAATGACAAGGCTGAAACAGCCCTGATATGGATGAATAAGTTCAATGCTGATACATTGAACAGGCAGCTCAGACAGCAGCAGAACATAACCTTGCAAGAATTTGGAAGCAAGATGACCAAAGACGCTGATATGATTGAGCGTTTCTCAAGAATGGATTACCTGAAAGTCCCTCCGATAGATTTTTATCAGCTGAAAGTCAGCTATGAGACCTTGATAATCGACCAGGCAAACAACCCGGCGGCAAGACTGGAAGATGAACGCACATTGGCGGTTTCATCCGGGACTCTCGTGCACCAGCAAAATATGGCAGGTGAAGAACTGAAAGTAGATGAGTACGTTTCACAGGAGAACAGGCCGATTTCTTTCCGCTGGTGGTTACATACCATATCAAAGGAAAGTTTCGGTTCTTTGTCAATTGAAGAATTGATGAGTTGCGAAAAGCAACTCCGGAGCATCTTCAGCAGGATTACCAGAAAGGATGGTGATATGACAGTTGAGGATGACCGATATGATCACAAGCAAATCCGATCCCTGATTCGTCAAGCCTTCCTGCCTGTAAGGGATTATAAGGAAAAAGAAGAGATTCTGCCTTGTCAGGCCAGTCTGCTTCAAATAGGGAAACTAACCTCCCCAGTTGCTGACAGTACGGATTTCTACCCTTCTCAGAACGATGTAAAGGAGATTGTTGACTGGGATTCCAATCCCAAGGACAAGGAACTTACAAAGGAGCAAATGGGACTCATAGAGCAGTTGAGGGTGCAGGGGCT
>JBJFDE010000093.1:0-9352 GCA_051889855.1 Candidatus Cryptobacteroides sp.
GCGTTGGACTTTCTCGTCAGTCGGTCATTACCATCAGGTAACTCCCTCCTTCCTCTCTGCGTCCGCCTTGCATCCATCTCAAAATATTCCAAAGAACATTGTCTTGTTTAGTTTGAGCGGCTGCTGCGTTGGACTTTCTCGTCAGTCGGTCATTACCACAAGGTAACTCCCTCCTTCCTCATTCAGTCCGCCTTGCATCCTTCTCAAAATAAATCAAAGAACTTTTGTTTCGTACCGTTGTTTCTCAAACGGGCTGCAAAGATACGCACTTTTTCTTTACCTCCAAATTTTTTCGCAACTTTTTTTGCATCTTTTTTTGACATTTTTCCGCCAATTCCTCATAATACTCTGATTTCCATGAAATTAAGCAAAGAAGAAATTTTTGCATTAATTTTGATTCTTGAGCTATTATTTGCAGCAGTGGTATTAAAGAATCAACTGGAAAATACAATTGTTGGCAAACAGAATTCACTTTTCCGCTATTCAGCAAACAAGGTCAGGATATTCAGAATCACCTTCGATGCTTTTTCCATGCTTTCAAGAGGGACAAATTCCATTTTTCCATGGAAATTATGGCCACCGGCAAAAATATTCGGGCATGGAAGGCCCATGAACGACAAGTTTGCACCGTCTGTACCACCACGGATAGGCTTCACGTCTGGCACGATTCCCTCCATTTCCATAGCCTTCCTGGCGATTTCCACAATATGATAGTGCGGTTCGACAACCTTTCTCATATTATAATACTGATGCTTTATCTCCACTGTAGCTGTCCCTTCACCATATTTTTCATTGATGAATGCCACACATTTTTCCATAAAAGCTTTTTTCTGCTCATAAAGATCCATGTCGTGGTCGCGGATTATATATGAGAATTCAGCATTTTCAACAGTTCCGTTGAATCCTATTATATGGTAGAATCCATCATAGCCTTCTGTAAGCTCCGGACGCTGGCCCACCGGAAGGAGGGAGTTGAGTTCCATGCCGATAAGGATGGCATTGAGCATTTTTCCTTTCGCATATCCCGGATGAATGTTACGGCCCTGAATACGTACGGTCGCTGAAGCGGCATTGAAATTCTCGTACTCAAGTTCGCCGACGGCACCACCGTCCATGGTATAGGCATATTGGGCACCGAATTTTGCGACGTCAAATTTGACAACTCCACGGCCGATTTCCTCGTCCGGTGTAAATCCGATCTTGATGTCACCGTGCTTGAACTCCGGATGCTCTACGATATATTGGACGGCGTTCATTATTTCTGCGATTCCGGCCTTGTCATCCGCTCCGAGAAGGGTTGTTCCATCAGTGGTGATGATGGTCTGGCCTTGATAATTGAGAAGTTCAGGAAAATCCGAAACTTTGAGTGAAAGGCCATCCACACCTTTGAGTGGTATGTCCGAGCCGTCATAGTTTTCCACAATCTGCGGTTTGATATCCTTACCGGATGCATCAGGAGAACTGTCCACATGGGCGATGAATCCGATTGCAGGAATTTCTTTTGAACAATTGGACGGAATCGTTGCCATTACATAGCCATATTCATCCAAAGTGGCTTCAACTCCCATGGCGAGAAGTTCATCACGAAGCATTCCGAGAAGGTCGAGTTCCCTGGCTGCGCTCGGCTGTGTCTGTGAATCGGGGTCGGACTGCGTATCCACAGCCACATATCTTAAAAATCTGTCAATCAATTTTTCCATAAAACTATTATTTACTTGCTCTGAGTGATGCAATTGTCATATATATAATAAGGGCGACATACGGAATGATGGCAACAGGTTCAGTCCATGAAGACGGTGCCAGGAATACATCCACATTCGCAAATTTCAGGATTGCACTCACAACACCCATCAAGGCTCCGCCGGCGATGAAACCGGATGCGATGAGGGTTCCTTTTTCCATACGCGCGTCATTGACCGCCTGGTCTTTGCTGCGTGTGCTGACAAACCATGAAACTGCTCCTCCGACAAGAAGCGGGAGATTGAGTTCAAGCGGGATGAACATTCCAAGGCAGAATGCAAGGGCAGGAACGCCACACCAGTTGAGTACCAGGGCGATTACTGCACCCATTGCATAGAGTGCCCAAGGGGCGTTTCCGCCGTTCATCATCGGACCGATGACTGCTGCCATTGCATTTGCCTGCGGCGCTACAAGGGCATTTTCTCCTGTGAATCCGTAGGTTTTGTTCAGAATGACCATGACTCCGCAGACGGTGACTGCCGCCACGACTGTTCCAAGGAATTTCCATGCTTCCTGTTTTGCCGGAGTGGTGCCGATCCAGTATCCGATCTTAAGGTCGGTGATGAAGGCTCCGGCAACTGAAAGGGCCGTGCAGACAAGTCCGCCGACGAGCACTGCCGCCACCATTCCCATATTGCCTGTAACTCCCATTGCCACAAGCACGAGCGAGGTGATTATCAGAGTCATGATTGTCATGCCGCTGACCGGGTTGGAGCCGACGATTGCTATGGCGTTGGCTGCAACAGTTGTAAAAAGGAAGGCGATGACTGCCGAGATTATCAGGGCAACTATTGCCTGCCACCAGTTGCATGCTGTTCCGAATACGAAGAATACATAGGCGAGAAGGAGGGTTATGGCAACGCCATAGACGATGATTGTCATCGGGAGGTCCTTCTGGGTTCTTTCCGTTGATGTGGTTTCTCCGGATTTCCTGCCCATTTCCTTGACTGCCAGAGAGAACGCCGATTTGATGACTCCGAGGGATTTGAGGATGCCGATGATGCCGGCCGTCGCAATTCCTCCGATGCCGATTGGCCTTGCGTAGGTTGTGAATATTTCTTCAGCGCTCATTGAGGCAACGCTTGCGGTGAGGCCTGTGTTCATCAAATCGATGACACTGTCTCCGCCGAAGAGGTTGATCAGCGGGATGATGACGAACCATACAAGGAAACTTCCGCAGCAGATTATCAGGGAATATTTCAGGCCAATTATATAGCCCAGTCCGAGTACTGCAGCGCCTACATTGTTCTTGACTACGAGCTTGGAGTTGTCGGCCAGTGCCGCTCCCCATGCAGTCATGCGAGTGGTGATTGTCTCTGCCCAGAGTCCGAATGTCGAGACTATGAAGTCGTACAGTCCTCCGATGAGTCCGCTGATGAGCAGTGTGAGGGCTCCTTTGCTGTTGCCTTCGCCGTTTATGAGCACCTGTGTGGTTGCCGTGGCTTCAGGGAAAGGATATTTCCCGTGCATTTCCTTTACGAAATATTTCCTGAAAGGAATGAGGAAAAGGATGCCGAGCACTCCTCCGAGCAGGGATGAGATGACCATCTGCCAGAAATTGACTTCAAGGTCTAGGATGTAGATTGCCGGAAGGGTGAAGATTGCTCCTGCAACGATTGCTCCGGAGCAGGCTCCGATGGACTGTATGATTACGTTCTGGCCAAGGGCATTGTTCTTTTTCAGGACACTTGACAGGCCTACGGCAATGATTGCGATAGGTATGGCTGCTTCAAATACTTGTCCTACTTTCAGTCCTAGGAAGGCTGCCGCTGCGGAGAAGAGGACTGTCATTATCAGTCCGAGACAGACCGACCATGGCGTCACTTCCGGGTAATCTTTTTTCGGGGACAGGAGAGGTGTGTATTCTTCTCCCGGTTTAAGTTCGCGATGTGCGTTTTCTGGAAGTTGTGGTGTTGACATTGTTTCAGGTTTTTGTAACCTTGCAAAGATAGTGTTATTTTTTGATTTGCATAGAGCAAAGAAAAGGATGGTTGAGAGACGAACTCCCAGCCATCCTCGGATTAACTTGAAACCCAAATATTATCAATATCCCGGATTCTGTTCAACCAGGCCACCTGAAGCTGTGATTACATCCTGTGGAATAGGCATGTAGAGGCATCTGTCGGTAGCATCGCTGTAACCTCTTTCAAGAGCTGATGAGATGAGCTTGTCATAACGGATAAGGTCATCACGTCTCTGGCCCTCCCAATAGAACTCATGTCCACGCTCTTCGAGGATGAAGTCGAGGAACTTGTCCTTGTTGGTGAACACATCGGCTGGAATCTCCGAAGTGATGCCGGCACGGTCTGTGGTTTTCTTGAGATATTCGACAGCCTTAGCGGTAGGTGCTGAAGAAAGCCTTGTATAACACTCTGCAAGTGAGAGATATACCTCTGGAAGACGGAAGACTACGATGTGAATGTCACCTGCAACCATCTTATCATAGGTAGTGAAGTATTTGCAGACTACGACACCTGTATTGAGACGTGAAGTTCCAGGACCAGGATTGCTTCTGTCATATACTTTTCCATCAGTTGCAAGGAATGAGGCTGCGAGACCCTGGCGACGTACATCGTTCTCGCTGAATGTGTCATAATATGCCCATGGCATGCACCATGAACCCCATGCCTTGTTTACAATGTGGCCACCCTCACCCTCGGAAGCATGTGCCGGATTGAGGCCGTAAAGGACTTTGGCATTTCCAGGAATTGCATAAAGGAAGAACTCGTTGGCAGCTGTTTCTCCACCAGGAACGCACCAGATGTTCTCATCGCATTCTTCATTGCTGAATGGCTCGAAATAGTCGGCAGAAACCTGATATCCGAGGTCAAGTACCGGTTCAAGGACATCAATAGCCTTCTGCCATTGTTTTTCCTTCATGTAGATACGGGCAAGATACATTGCGCAATAGCCCTGGTTCACTCTTCCCCAGTCGGAAGTATGGTTGGTCTTGCCCTTGAGGTCAGGAAGAGCATCCTCGAAATCTTTGACCATCCAGCTCACATAATCGTCTTTCGAAGGCCTCTTTTCATATTTGACATTTTCAATCTCAGCAGGGTCAAGGACAACCTGTACCGGACCGAACATATCGTAAAGCATGAACATATAGGTTCCGCGGAGAGCCTTTGACTCGGCGATAAGCCTTTTCTTGGCAGCGTCAGTCATGTCAGACTCTTCGATTTTACCGATGATATAGGTCATGCGGCTGACATCCTTGGAGTACTGGTAAACCCTCTCCCATTTGGAAGTTGTGATGTTAGTCTGGAACCTGTGGTTCTTGTTGGCATAATTCGAGTTTGTCATCTGGTCGGTGGTGACGAGATTCCATCCAAGCCATCCAAGCTCACCCAATGACCACATAGGCGTTTTCCAGCCCACGTTCTGGATGAACTGTTTCCTTTCCATGCGGACACCGCCGGAATTACCTTTGAGATAGCCATACATGCCATCGACAAGGCTCTGATAATCACTCTCTTTACGAGGGAAGTTGGAATCGGTCAGGTCGGAATAAACCACCTGGTCGAGGTCGCATGATGCAGCAAACATTACCACTGCGATTGATGCAAGAATATATTTTAACTTTCTCATAATCAGTTTCTTTTATATTAGAATGAAAAGTTTACACCAATAACAGCCGTGAGTGGGATAGGATAAGGAGCTGAACTTGTCTCCATCTCAGGATCAAGGCCCTCATAATTGGAAATGAGCGCTGTATTCTGAAGATCCACATATACGCCCAGAGCTGAAATCTTGGCTTTTGAGAGCAATGCCTGAGGCAACTGATAGCTGAGCTTGATATTTGAAAGACGAAGCCAGTTGACTGTCTTGAGTCCGAAGTCATTGGTTGCTGAAGCGTTGGCTGAAGAATACTGGTCAGCAGCAATACCCGGTCTTGTTCCCTTGGTGTTGTATGATGTCCACCTGTCATAAGCCTTGGTGGAAGTGTTGTGATGGTCTGGGTTGATTGATGCATATCCCCATCCATAATATCTCTTCTGTCCGAGGCGTCCGTATCCGTTGACATCGAGAGACCAGTTCCTGAAACGAAGAGTTGTTCCAATACCATAGATTACCTTAGGATCGGCATTTCCGAGATATACGATATCTTCTTTGTCAAGTTTGCCGTCACCATTCTGGTCAACGTATTTGATATTACCGACATAAGCCTTTGGCTGAAGCACTTCACCATTGGATTTCCAGTTCTGGATATCTTCCTGTGAAGTGAAGATTCCTGCTGTCTGCCATCCGAAACGGGCAGTCAGGTCATCTGTTTCACTCTGCCATTCAGCAAGAGCGACATCAGGGTTCCTCTCAATCCAGTGTGAGCGGTTGTGGCTGAGATTCACATAAGCTGACCACTCCCAGTCTTTCTTCTTGATCATTGTACCGCTGATGGAAACCTCGACACCGGATGATCTTGTTGAACCGACGTTCTTTGCATATTTGTTCATCACGTCAGGTGCCGGAAGGATGGCGAAGTCGAGCAAATCCTTGGCAGTACGTACATAGTAGTCAACAGCACCCTGGAGACGTCCGCCAAAGAAGGTGTAATCAATACCGACGTTGAAAGTAAGGTCTGTCTCCCACTTGAGGTCGTTGTTTCCTTTGATGAGCTGATATACACCGTTCACCTTTGTTCCGCCGAAGTAGAAGAATCCGCCGACTCCCTCTGTAGGACCGCCGAATGTGTTGAGTGCATAGTAGTTGTTGTACAGTGCCGTATCGTTACCTGAAGCACCGTAACCTGCGCGGAGTTTGAGGAAATCTACCCAATTTGCACTGTCCATGAAGGCTTCGTTGGCGATGTTCCAACCTGCTGAAATTCCAGGGAACCATCCCCATTTGTTGTTCTTGGCGAAGACTGATGAACCGTCACGACGGATAGTCGCACTCACGGTATAACGGTCATCGTATGAATATGTCGCACGTGCGAACATGGATGCTTTCACCCTCTCGAAACGGCTTGATGCATATTGGGTGAGGCCGGCATCAGAAGACATCTGGAGTGCATTGTTCTCGAGAGCATCGTTAGGGATGTTCATTACAGTCATGCTGTAGCTGTTTCCGGCAGCCTTGTACCAACCTCCTCCGAGAACTACATTGAGATAGTGTTTGCCTTTGATAAGTTTGTCAAAGGTGAGATAACCCTCTGTTGAGTAGTTATTGTTGTAAGCATTTGAGAAACCTCCGAAGTTGCTGACAGTCTGCTGAACTTTCTTTGCATAAGTAGGAGAGAAAGTATCACGCTGCTGGTCTGTCTGGTCAACTGAAGCCTGCACGGTGAGTTTGAGCCATGGCGCAAACTTGATATCCAATGAAGGAGTGAAGAAGAGGCGCTTGGTGGTGGTAATATCCTTATCTGCAAGGAAATATGCAGGTGAGTTCAACTGTGCATGCTCCGGAGCTGTAGGAAGTCCCTGCTCGTCATAGAGGCTCTGCCAAGGAAGGAAGAGCATTGCTGAGTTGGTGAGGTTAGCCTCATTGATGTTTTCCCTGTAGTGTCCCATTGAAGGGTTGTTGGACTTGACCTGTGAATATGAACTGTTGAGTCTGAGGGTTGCCCATTTGAGAACATCATACTCGAGATTGACACGTCCGCTGAAACGTTCAAGAGATGATTTCTTGAGAAGACCTCTGTGGTTCAAGTAGTTGAATGAAGAGAATACTCTTACCTTGTCATTACCTCCGGAGATGGAGATATTGTGGTCGTGGATCAGACCTGTCCTGGTAGCATCCTTGACATGGTTGATGTCTGTCTTTGAGTTTGCAGCAATTTCCTCGGCGGTGTAAATGTAATCCCAGCCGGAAGTCGGAGCAGGAGTATCACCATAAGGGAAGTACTTGTTGTTGTAGAGCCAGTTCTCTTTGGCACCAAGGTTGGCCCATTCCATAAGTTCGGCAGAACCCATCATGTCGTAATACTTGTTGATGGTCTGAACAGAGAAGGAACCGCTGTATGTAACCTTCGGCTTGCCGCTCATACCGTTCTTTGTAGTGATGAGAATCACACCGTTTGCTGCTGCGGAACCATAGATTGCAGCTGCGGATGCATCCTTGAGGACATCGACTGAAGCGATATCGTTAGGGTTGATGGTTGCAAGAGGGCTGACATCCGAACCATCATTGAGGGCATATCCGATAAGATTCGCAGGACCAGTCTTGGCTGCTTTGTTAGTGGAGCTGACCACCACACCATCAATGACATAAAGAGGCTCGTTGGAACCGTTTGGAGAAAGGGCTCCACGGATGTTGGCACTTGCAGATGCACCCGGCTGTGCTGAAGCCTGTGACATTGACAGTCCGGCAACCTTGCCTTTGAGGAGATTGTCAACACTGACAGCGTTAGGGCTTATGAGGTCTTTCTCCCTGACTGAAGCGATGGAACCTGTAACGGTTTTCCTCATCTGAGTACCATAACCGACAACAACGGCATCAGCAAGAAGTTCAGCATCATCCTTCATGACAACATTGACAGAAGCCCGTCCTGCCAATGGAAGTTCAATTGCCTCATATCCGAGAGAAGTGATGACAAGAACAGCATCCTTTCCGGAGACTGACAGGCTGAATCGGCCTTCTTCGTCAGTAACCGCTCCGTTGTTCGTGCCCTTTTCAACAACACCGGCACCGATGACCGGTTCATTCTTAGAGTCAACAACCTTTCCTCGTACAGCAAACGACTGCGCGAAAGCAGATTGCGACAGCATTAGGAAAATTGCCAAGAAACCGGCAAGAAATCTACCGGCAGTCTTGATGAAATTGGATTGTAACATAATATTGATTTAGAAATAGTGTCATAGGCAAATGTTGTTTGCAAAATTATAGAGGACCGATATACTCCACTAACACTATTCTATCATATTATGTAATTTCTATGCAAAACTGAATCGTTTTGCTATCTATTGGTTTTCATTTCGGTTTAATATCTTTCGTTTTTGCATTAAAAACTCTGTTGGAGTCATTCCAAAACGACATTTGAAACACTTTGTAAAATAACTTGGTGAATTATAGCCCACCATGAAACCAATTTCGGAAATTTCATATTTATTCTCTTTCAAAAGCGAAATAGAACGAGCCATTCGCATTTCATTTAGGAAAACATTAGGAGTCATTTTGGTGACCTGCTGAATTCTTCTGAAGAGATTGGAAGCACTCATGTTCAAGGCAGATGCTATTGTTGGGACTGATAATTCCGGCCTTTCCATATTGGATTCGACATAATCCCTCAACTTTGACAAGAATTCAGCATCTGCATTACTTTCGGGATGAAATTCTTCAAAATCTCCTCCAATACAATAATCACGGATATATTCCCTGTTTTTCAAAATTGAACAAGCCTGGGCTTCAAGGACGGAAACTGTCGGCCTGAACAGGAAAGCATCAGCCCCGGCCTTCAGGAAATTTCCTTCCTCATCATTGAAAGCAGATGAAAAGACGACGACTGGCATATGCCTGTATTTGCGTGTGGCTTTCATCATTTCGCAGAACTCCAGCATTCCACAATCAGGCGAAGTTGCCTCACAAAAGAGCAAACTGTAGTTGCCTGAACCCAGAGCCGATAAAACATCTTCCCGATTGTCAGAAACATAAACATTCTCCCACCTGTTTTTCAGTT
>JBJFDE010000094.1:0-2533 GCA_051889855.1 Candidatus Cryptobacteroides sp.
ATGTGAATTCAAAAATATCAGCTATGAATTGTTATTGTTCACTAATGAAAGCAATGAATTTATATTAAAATTTGTACCTTTATACTGTTACAGGGACTATCATCTATGGCGATGAAGAGGAGTATCGTGAGAAATATACTTGTGTTTGCAGGTTTGGGCTTGTTCTCATACACGCTGATAATCAATTTCAGTGAGTTCTATCCGGATATTGCCGATATATTGCATTCGGGAGAAGCTCTTGTCTATACGATTCTGGCATTTATTGTCGTGGGCTATTCTGCACTTATGATGGTTCAATCGATGAGCAGGCAGTATTTGATTAAAGCAGTAGGGAAATTCCCTTTGTATGCAGCACATCTGCTTGCGGGCATGCTTGTACTTCTTATAAACTACAGCCTGCTGG
The DNA here is from genome assembly GCA_051889855.1 of Candidatus Cryptobacteroides sp. GTDB lineage: Bacteria > Bacteroidota > Bacteroidia > Bacteroidales > UBA932 > Cryptobacteroides. The sequence continues at coordinate 404 of JBJFDE010000094.1, forward strand.
TTTTTGCAAAGATCCTCGCAGATGTCAGTCCTGTTTACTGTTTTTCCAATAGCGGCTGGTTGCTCCTGCTTATTATCTGGATGGCCGAGATGACGATAATGGAGATGATGATATCCAACTATACGGCAAATGAGAATGCCAGACTCAAACGTGAGGCTTCACAACTGATGCTTGAAAATTCAGAAGCCAGATATGCAGCCCTTCAAGCCCAGCTCAATCCCCATTTCCTGTTCAACTGTTTGAATACACTGAAGGCTGAAATACGTTATGATCCGTCAGGAGCAGAGAAGTTCACTCAACACCTGTCCAATGTCTACAGATATGTGCTTCAATGTCAGAACAGAAGAATGGTTCCATTGTCCGAGGAACTGGAATTCCTTGATTCATATATGTTTTTGCATAAGGTGAGACTTGGTGATTGCATCAGTTGTGAGAATGATGTTCCGGAGGAATTTATGGGCGGAGAAGTGCCTCCTCTATGTCTCCAGATGCTCGTTGAAAATGTTATAAAGCATAATTCCATTTCAGCATCCAAACCTATGGTCATAAACATAACGTCAGACGGAGAATATCTGAAGGTGACAAACCGCAAGTCGCCGAAGAAGACAAAGGATAACAGTACCGGAATCGGATTGAAGAACTTGTCTTCACGTTGTCAGATGATGACGGGACAGGATATGATGATAACAGACAAGGAGGATAGTTTCTCTGTCGGAATACCCATGAAATATGAAGAAGATTAAAGCCGTAATAATTGAGGATGAAATTCCCGCAGCAAGGCTGCTGATGTCTATGGTGACCGCATTGCGCCCGGAGTGGGATGTGGAGACTGTCCCGGGTGATATTGATGATGCTGTGGAATGGTTTGCCGGCCATCCGCATCCCGACCTTATTTTCCTTGACATTCATCTTGTGGATGGGGATGCATTCGATTTTCTGTCTGCCGCCAAGCCTAAATCATCAATCATCTTTACGACGGCATATGACCAATATGCCATTAAAGCCTTCTCGTTCAATAGTATTGCATATATTCTGAAACCAGTCGATGAAGACAAACTTTCCGAGGCCTTGAATAAATATGAAAAGTTGGGGAACAAGTCCATTGCCGTACTGGAACATAATCTGGATGTAATCCTCGAAACTTTGCGTACATCGGAAAAGAAATACAGAAACCGTTTCATCATTTCAGCAGGGGATGACCTTATGGTTCTCCAGAGCGAGTGCATTTCGTACTTCTATACCGAAGGGAAGGTGACCTATGCCGTGACATCTTCAGGAAAGGAATATGCCATCGATGTGGCACTGAACAGATTGGAGGAGCAACTCAATCCTGAGCAGTTCTTCCGGGCGAACAGACAGATTATCCTGAACATAGATTCCATCGAAAGGGCCACCTGCTGCAGCAAGGGTCGGATAATGGTCAAAGTCCAACCTCCTTTCCGCAACGAAATAATAGTGAGCGAGGCCCGCGCAACCTCCTTCCGCATCTGGCTCAACTACTGATCCGGCACGATTGGGTGTTTCTTCCTCATTTTCTGCAGCCGTGGTCAGCAGAAAAATGTCGCGGAATCGGTAATCCTTCGGGTACATTGCGTTCATACGGTCTATGAACGTTTTCAGCAGATTTTGCGCCTTCAGCAAATTATTCTGCCTATGCATTGCTGTTTGAACCGGGGCGGAGGCTTGTTGATATTACAACTACTTTTTACATGACTATTTTAACTTGAGATATTCTTCGTCGTTGACTGCTTCAAGCCATTCGTTGCGTTCTTCCCCGCTTGTCTTGACGTGGGTGGCAATGTGCTGGAACCAGCTGTCTTTCTGTGCTCCATGCCAGTGTTTCACTCCTTCCGGGATGTCTATTATGTCGCCCGGATTCAGTTCTATTGCAGCTTTGTCCCATTCCTGATACCATCCCTTGCCGCTGACGCAGATCAGAATCTGGTGCGCTCCGTGGTGGATATGCCAATTGTTTCGGCAGCCGGGCTCAAAGGTCACGTTGCTGTAGCACTGGACAGTGGCTTCTTCTTCAGACAAGTTCTTTGGTTTCAAAGGTGCAAGATAGCTGTTGCCTTGGAAATATTGCGCGAAATGCACATTAGGCTCACCTTTAGGGAAATCACTTTTTAG
>JBJFDE010000095.1:0-2529 GCA_051889855.1 Candidatus Cryptobacteroides sp.
AAGACGAATGGGGAATGTTCTTCCTCCAGATGTCCTCTTGGTCCTATTCGCCTGGCGTTGAAAATGAGTACAGCATCACAGGACTGCCTGCAGACCTGTGCATTGACGTTCCCATCTTCACGTCACGAACAAACAGTGGCCTTGATGGTTCAGAATGCGCCCTGGCCCACATGGAAAACGGGAAGATTACCTTCAACGGAAAAGGTCAGGAAGGAGAGTCCAAAAAGTATCTCTATCGCGGCTTCATGAAGTTCTTCTATGTCAGGGGACCTGTAATCGCCCCGGAAAATAGCGAGGCGTCAGATTAAAAACCCCTTCACCAAGACAGAATACGCATAGCGGCCACCCCACAAGGTGACCGCTATTTCATTTATCATTCGACTTCATGGCACATGCAATCATTTTGACGTGGAGCATTTTCTAAACTGCTCTTGAATAGCGGCAACACTGCCAAGCAGTTCATCGAAATTCAAAGGGTCCTTCTCATAAATGAAACTACCCATCATCTCATTGTAATCTTCTCTGAAGGTCTCCAATATCGTCGCAGGTGGCAGGAAATCAATCACCTGAGGCAATTCTTTGCTGTAGTCCACATAGCTCGGATGATAGAATTTCTCCCTATGTTTCACAATCGCCAGATATAGATTGCCGTCCTCAAGGGCTTTACGCATATACTCTGTGCGTGAAAGCTTGTCCAGATCGTACAAATGCCTTGACATCCTGCTTGTTCTCGGCTTGTTCTTTTGGAATTCTTCGCAAAGCAGAAATGCCTTCTCCAGAAAGGTTCTCGCCGGGGATACGGTCCTGATTGTCTGATTGAAGGCATCATCAATATCTTCACCAAACTCAGCAGAGCATATTTGCTGTATAAGTGATGATATCGGCTTCATCTCGTACGGTTCGGACATAGACAGGCAACTTATCTCAATCTTCACTACAGGCTTCGCATATGACTTGGCAGAAGTGTAGAGAGAAGGATAGAACACATACAACACAGCTGGATCTTTGTCATGCGAGACCTTCCGGTCTTTACCTTCTTCGGCGACCACCTCGTTCTCGTCAAGCACCTTTATCACAGGCAGACCAAGAACTTTCAGTTTCTCGCGCAACTCATTTTTGAACTCTCCGAAAACGAAGTCCTGATTCTTCTCACGCAGATTCCGAATCTGCGTCATTGTTGCACAATCAGCGCAAGCGTATCCCTTCACGTCCTTGTAGAACGAGCGATCAAGAGCAATGTCTATATCTTCACTGAACCGGCTGATAATGTCCCATCCTTTGCTCAAACTTGTACCGCCTTTGAAAAGCAAATAATCCGCAGCACTTGTATGGAACACCGCATAGAGAACGGCAGTAACCCACCAATCCTTCTCCGCAGCACTTTGATCAATATTCTTGGCCTTTGCCACTTTTGCAATAAGCGCACCCCGCTCATCAACGCTGTAATCAATCCATTTTGCCATAATCTATCGTCTTATCTGTTCAAGAATAAGTTTCTCAATCCAGGCTGGAGCCAGTTTCAAATCGGCCTCGAAGCGCCGGTTCTTCTCCACATCTGCCAGAATCACCGGGATCTTCGCTTTCATTTCGTCGGTTATGTTTTCGGCCCCGATGCTCCTGAGAGCCTGGACCAAAACACCAACCACCTCATTGTTAAAGGCGAAATACTTCGGTGCAGCCCGTTTCAAATCAACGGTTCTGCCTCCAATATTGAGTTTCCTCGCTGTACCGGAAGTCAAGAAACACGTTTTCATCGGAACTTGCTCTGACATTCCTATCAAATTCGCGGCTGTTTCTCCGGTAGGACATATTTTTGCCTTATCGCGTTTGGCGATCTGGCCCACAATCTCCTCCAAAGACGGATATGACACGCCAAAGCGCGTCTTCTTCGCCTTGAGGTACACCCCTTTTGAAATGCGCACCAACAGGCCTTCATTTTCAAAAGCAGAAAGCAGTTTGGTGGCATAATTGGCAGTAAGATTCAGGAATGAAGAGGGCGTGAATATTGCGCCATATTTTCCGCGAGTTATCTGCCGCCTAATTCTTTCTTTATCAAAGAGTTCTTTGCTATTTTCTTTCATATCCAGTGCAGAATCTTTGCAATTTTTTCTGCACAAATATACGATAAATTTTCTAAAAAGTATAAGATTACAAACTCTTTGTGGAAACGGCTGTCGAATAAGTATTATCCGCGTACGGGCTTTTACTCAACTTAAAGCATTACTTCAAATTACTTTTCGTACCACTTTATCATACAACATATTAAAATAATTTGTATATTTGTAAAGCAATAATTTTGAAGACAATAACAAACCTTACCTTAACCTAAACTTTAACTACCATGAAGTACATTCCTTCAATCGCCTTCGAGGAGATGTCAGGCTCCGCAAAAGGTGTGACCGCAGCCAAGACTCGCGGTCGCAAGTACATCCGCAACCGTGGTTACGGCGGTTCCACCAGAACCGAGTTCCAGGCTTCCGTAAAGAGCGTGTTCAAGCAGCTCTCTCAGTCTTGGAAAGCACTTTCCAA
>JBJFDE010000096.1:0-2528 GCA_051889855.1 Candidatus Cryptobacteroides sp.
ACAGCTTTGTTTTCCTGAACTTTTGTCACAAGAGTGAAGGAAAGCTGCCAAACGCATGCGAGAGCTAGCAGGATCGCCACGAATCTGATTGCACCTTTGCTTTGCATAATAATTAATATAGTTTTAATGATTTCATTCTTTTTTACAGGTCAAGCATGGATATTGTACTCTACACCAACCGCAAAATAGGGCACAAATTTACGATTTTTTTCTTATAAATGAACTTTCTGTAAATATTTCTTATTTTTGCATGCTGAAAAGTGTACAAAAAACAACGTTTGTCAGGGAATTATGGCTAAAAAGAGAATAATTACCTTATATATATTATTGTCTGTCATATTCGGATTCTCAGCCGAGTCTTCCGCACGTAATCACAAGGTGGACAGTCTTGTGAATGCGGGGGATTCTTTGCGTATGCGCTACCAGTTCGAAAAGTCGCTGGCTGCATATACGAAAGCATTGGAGGAACTTACGGATTCCTCCAGTGTTGTCATCGATTCCATGAAGGCTCTTCAGATAAGTGACAAACTTCTTCTTTCGGAAAACGGCCGGAACATGGCCTCGTTTGCCGGAAAACCGAATGTGATAGCCAGACACACATTCTCCATCAAGGATTTCTTCCTTTACTATCCTCTCGCCGACAAAAGCTGGAGGCTGACACCGAACCAGCTGGATTCATCGTCGGCACATCCATATTCAAAGGCCCTCTATGCTCCGGAGAATTCCGATATCCTTTATTATTCGGCGGAAGACGGCGATGGAATAAGAAACATATACAGGACGGAACTCCAGGACAGCGTATGGACATTCCCTTCCCTTATAAATGAACAGATTACATCTGCCGCAGATGAAATATACCCTGTTCTTTCCCCTGATGGAAGGTCTTTGTACTTCGCTTCTTCCGGTCTTTATGGAGTTGGTGGCTATGACCTATATGTTTCGGAATGGGATGATGAGGCATCTGACTGGTCGGCTCCGCTCAATCTGGGATTTCCATATTCTTCTCCGTCGGATGATTTTCTGCTTGTGAACACTGAGGATGGTGAATATACTTTGTTTGCTTCCAACAGGGATTGTTCCAAAGACAGTGTTTGTGTCTATGTACTTGAATACGACAGCATGCCTGTCAGGAAGGCGGTTGATGATCCGGATGAGTTGCTTGAACTATCGCATCTTGAGCCTTCAGCCGAGGCTGTGTCAGAAGGTCGTGATGTGAATGCTGATATTCCGGAAAGTATTGATACAAAGCGTTATATGGATAAGATGGAGGAGGTTCGTGCTTTGAGGGACACTCTTTCTTCATGTGAAACTGTGCTTGAAGACAATAGGAACAGGTTCATCCTGAGTTCCGACGAAGACGAGCGTATTGCTCTGACAAACAAGATTTTGGAGATAGAGTCTTCCATGCCGGCAATCCAGGATTCGCTTACGCGTGCGACTGAGGTTTTGCGAAAGATTGAGATGGAGTTTCTGTTCAGCGGTGTTGTCATCGATCCGGACAAGCTTATGGCTGCCGCAGACCGGGAAGTTGTCGGTGAGGCTACGAGCTATACATTCATGAAAATGAATCCGGGTGATAAGATTGCTCTGAAGATTCTGCCGCCGCCGGTGCAGTTTGACTACACTTTCAAGATTCTTGACCAGGCTCAGATGGCGGCAGACAATACACTTCCTTCCGGCCTTGTTTATCAGATTCAGCTGTTCTCCGTCTCGTCCAAGGCTTCTTTGAAGAGTCTCAAAGGTTTGAGCCCGGTGTTTGAAGTGCAGACCCCTAACGGAAGGTTCGTCTATCGCGTCGGTCTTTTCAATACATACAAGGACGTGCTTGCCAAACTCAATACCGTCAAGAGACTGGGCTTCCGAAATGCCTTCATCGTTGCTTTCAATGATGGTGAAGACATGACGGTTTCAAAGGCAAGGTCCCTGGAGGCAAAACTGGCTGCAAATCCGATTTTCTATGAAGTGCTTCTGACCCCTGATGATGGTGATCTGGATGAAACGTCCGTCAGCGGCATCAGTCAGCAGGCCCAGGGAAAGGACATAGCCCGGATAGATGCTGAAAACGGTGAAATCGCCTATATTATAAGGCCATTCTCCGACCGCAACGCTGCAGACAATCTCGCAACCTTCATCAAGGCAATGGGGCTTGGAACAGTCGAAATCCGCAAAATACAGTAGAAACTATTGCAGAACAATAAAAAAGTCGTATATTTGCAGTCCCAATTGACCGAAGCGGTTCGATCAATACAAACGGGTAGTTTGGTGAGATGGGTGAGTGGCTGAAACCACCAGTTTGCTAAACTGACGTACGGGATTACCGTACCGGGGGTTCGAATCCCCCTCTCACCGCAACTAAAAGAAAGAGAGTCGAGACAAGCTTGCTTGATCGCGACTCTCTTTCTTTTAGTTGCAAAGCCCCGCCGCAGGCGGGGCGGGGATGTCGGAGCGCAGCGACGAAATCCCTGGTGAGAGATCGGATCACCGGAAAAAGTATGTGTCTATGCATAGATATTGGCAAGTCTGAATAG
>JBJFDE010000097.1:0-2523 GCA_051889855.1 Candidatus Cryptobacteroides sp.
GATATTGCATTCCAGACCAATATTCTGGCTTTGAACGCAGCAGTGGAAGCAGCCAGAGCTGGTGATGCCGGAATGGGATTTGCCGTAGTTGCTGAGGAAGTTCGCAATCTGGCAGCGAAGAGTTCTGCTGCTGCCGCAGAAACTGCTGAGATGATTGAAGATTCGATTAAAAAGATACATATGGGTACTACCATTGCAGATGATACAATGAAATCCATCGAAGAGATTTCAACCGTGGTTTCCGAAAGTGAAAACATCATCAATGGTATTGCAGAGGCGTCCAATTATCAGGCTACCGCAATCGAGCAGATTGATCAGGCTGTATCGCAGTTATCCCAGGTAGTATCCAACAATTCCGCAACCAGTGAAGAGTGTGCGGCAGCGAGTCTGGAATTGTCCGGTCAGGCAAAACGTATGAGAGACCTGCTTTCCGTATATCAATTGGATGGAAGCAATAAAACATCCGGAAGCGGATACAGCAAAACAAATTATTCTTCAGCCGCTCACCGGAATGAGCAGATTATTTCGCTCGGAGAAGGATTCGGAAAATATTAATGATGTTGGGAGCAAAAGATATTTTGCCCCATGATGCCAACGGATTGTTACATTTGATCCTGATATCATATTCATGAGCTGCCCGACAAATGGGACGCTTTATAGTAACATTTTTAAATTTGCACCTTGAAAACTTAACACATTACCTTCAAAAATAATCAGTTCACTCCCTGGAGCGTATTTTCCCCATACAGATATGCTGGTTTTTGACCTCACTTTCAGATTAATTCCGGATAAGTGGCAACTTTAACTAAACCGGTCAGATATCTGATCAGCTTTCGGGCATTCATTCCGGCAACCTTAAAGCCGAAAAACAGTTTTGTCTTGATATAGCCACGGACTGGCATCCTATCGACATGGTGTCTGCTTCGAAGTGCCGCAGGAACTGTTTCTATCCCGTTTCGGAAATGCGCCAATGTTTTGAAGTCTTCTGTTTTCAAGAAGCGTTGCTGTCTGGCATGAAACGCTGTCCGCATTGCAACTTTAATTGTGGCGACGCGTTTGTGTTCTGTAGGGTGGCACTGGCTATAATAAGGGCAATTTTTGCACGTAGTCAGAGGAAATGATGCTTTGCATTTCTGGGTGTTTTTATCATAGACGCTACTTTTTGGTTCATGCCCGGCTGCACACTTTAACAGTTTTGTACCGTCTTCGCTGAATTCAAAATCAGCCCAGTGATCACTGACTTCGCTTCCCTTAAGGTCGGTGGTAACTAATGTTATGTTCTTACCTTCCGCAAGCTGGCTATTTTCCATTCCACAGTATCCACCATCTGTTGTGAGTATGGCGTGTGATCCATCATCCGGCTGTTGTTCAATATAGTCTTTGAGAAATTGACTGTCGCTATAGGTATTCTTCTCGTACTGATAGTCAACTGTAATGCTGTTATGGTCATCATCCGTCACTTCTACGACATTGGCAATATAGCCTCTGTATTCCGTACCTGCCTTCTTACGATAGGTAGCATCCGGATCCGCAGGATTCTGCATGACATTTGAATCCATACCGTCATGCACACCCTTAAGCGTTAGGTTACCATCATCGTCAGATTTTGTCTGTTCACTGATGGCACGGATCAAAAGCTGATATTCACTGTATTCATCATAGCGGCTACCGCAGGCAGAAATGATAAGCACGGCATCTTTTAATATTTGATCTGTTTTGGAGTCAGTATCTTCACTGCGGTTATGATAAAGCACCCTGTTGTGGTCATCATCTTCCGTATAGTGAAGCAGTCCTTCTGGCAATGCCGAATCTTCAAGCTTTTTCATCAACCTGGCAAGATTAGCCACGCAGGTGTACAGGAGTTCCAAACGGCTCATTTTCTTTATATTAGAAGCTACCATCAGCGAATCCATACGGCGCATTCCAGTGTTCAACTTCATCATGGTAGCCATGCTTGAAGACAGTTTGATAATACAGTCATGAATAAGGTCTATACCTGTCATTTCCTCATAGGAATTGCATCTGGCACGGAATCTTCCAAGCGTACGGTCATTCAGAGGTTGCTCTTCGAAGCTGGTTGTATGCAGGGCATACTGATAACGGATGTCAAATGGAAGGGTGTTTACGATTTCTTCATCCGTGAGTCCAAAGATTTCTTTCAGTATCAATGCACCAATAATTACATTCACTGGAGTATTATGTCTGGAAGGCCGGTCACTGTAAAGCACAGAAAAAGGTGCTTCATCTATTTCAGGAAAAATGTTCTCTGCAAAAAATTTAGCCCAGGACTTTTCCAACAAGCGTTTTTCCCGATCTGTAAGATTTGTGGTGGTATCAAAGAGACTAATCTGTTGTGAATGATTTGTAGCAAATGACATTTGTTGTATACTCCTCGTTTAAAACCTGTCTCTATTATACTATAGTTGAAGTTAATGTGTTAAGTTTTCAAAGTGCTGTTAGTTATCCATTTGTCGGGCAACTCATAATATGAAAGAAACAAACAAGGCAGGTAAGATTATGAGC
>JBJFDE010000098.1:0-2508 GCA_051889855.1 Candidatus Cryptobacteroides sp.
GACCATACTTTCGCAAAGAAACATCATCTTGGAATCATGGCAGGAACCTCTGCACAGTGGAACAAGTATGATTATCTGAATGCTCAGAAGAATGTGTTCATGTTCGACAACATCCATGAAATGGACAATGGTCAGGAAATGTATTCCATCGAAGGTAACCAGAGCGAATGGTCCCTGATGTCCCTCATGGCACGTCTGAACTATTCCTATGCTGACCGTTACCTTGTAACAGCCACTGTCCGCCGTGACGGTTCAAGCCGCTTCGGTGCCAACAACCGCTGGGGAACGTTCCCGTCAGTTTCGCTGGCATGGCGTCCTTCAAAGGAGCCTTTCTTCCCTGAGAACAAAGCAGTCAATGACCTCAAGATTCGTGCAGGTTACGGTGTTACCGGAAGCCAGGCAAGCGTTGGAAACTATGGATATCTTGCAACTTATGACCTTGCCGTATATTCATTCGGCTCAGCAGGAAAGGAACAGTCAACCCTCTTTGCAAGAACTCTTGCCAACCCGTCTCTCCACTGGGAGGAAGTCGCACAGACAAATGTCGGCGTTGACATTGCCTTCCTCGATTCAAGAATCCAGTTCTCAATTGACGGATATATCAAAGACACAAGGGACATGCTCGTAAAGGCATCTATTCCAATCACATCCGGTTTCGAAGACACCAGCACGACCTACACCAATGCCGGCAAGGTCCGCAACAGCGGTATCGAAATGTCCCTGCACACAGTGAACTTTGCAGGTGAATTCAACTGGGAAACAGATATCAATGCAACATGGAACAGAAACAAGATCATTGACCTGAACAGTGATATCCCTACCTACATCAATCAGATCAACAACTCTTATGTCACCATGCTCGCAAACGGTTACCCTATCAACGTATTCTACGGATATGTGACCGACGGTATCTTCCAGAACCAGTCAGAAATCGACAAGCATGCTTACCAGGCTGGTGCTGAGCCGGGCGACATCAGGTTCCGCGACCTCAACAATGACGGCGTCATCAACGACAGTGACCGTACGGTAATCGGCAATCCTAACCCGTCATGGCTTTTCTCCATGAACAACCGCTTCGAGTGGAAAGGCCTGGAGCTGAACATCTACCTTCAGGGAGTGGCTGGAAACCAGATATTCAACGCCAACAACGTCACAAACACCGGTATGTCATCTGCTACCAACCAGACAGTGGCAGTCCTCAACAGATGGACAGGCGAAGGCACAAGCAACTCAATGCCAAGAGCCGTGTATGCCGACCCGAACCAGAACTGCAGGGTATCTGACAGATTCGTGGAAAACGGTTCATACCTGCGTGTAAAGAACATCACACTCGCCTACTCTTTCCCACAGAGATGGATGGACAGAATCCATGTTGACGGACTTCGTATTGCACTCTCTTGCGAGAATGTCGCTACCATCACAAAATACTCAGGCTTCGATCCTGAAGTTTCAATCAACGGCATCGATGCTTCACTCTATCCTATCCCAAGGACTTTCAGTGTAGGTCTCAACTTAAACTTCTAATCGCAGCATCATCATGAAAAAGATTATAAATATATTTTTGGCAGCAACCCTAATGGTATCCTGCAGCGATTTCCTTACGAAGTCGCCTACAAGCCAGGTCGATCCTGACACAAACGTGACAGAGGATGTTGCAGTGGCACTTACTAACGCATGCTACCGTACACTCCAGTCATCAAACATGTACAACCAGCGTATCTGGACACTTGACATCGTAGCCGGAAACAGCAATGTCGGTGCAGGCGGCGGAACAGACGGTCTGGAGACCGTTCAGGCAGCCCAGTTCGTGACTCAGAGCGATAATGGAATGGCCCTGTATATGTGGAGGTCCCCATGGGTGGGAATCGGACAGTGCAATATTGTCATCAACAGCGTCACCGAGGCTGATATCGATGAAGATGTGAAGAACCAATGCCTCGGAGAGGCATATTTCCTCCGCTCCCACTATTACTACATCCTCGTTCGTCTTTATGGCAAACTCCCTCTTCGCACGGAGCCTTATAATCCGGGAGAAGACCCTGCAATCGCGAGAAGTTCAGTGGAAGATGTTTATAACCTCATTATCAGCGACTGCAGCAAGGCAGTTGAACTTCTTCCTGCAAAGAACGAGTATGACAGCATGAACCTCGGCCGTGCCTGCAAGGAAGCGGCAATGTGCCAGCTGGCTGACATCTACCTCACACTTGCTCCAAAGGATAATTCACTCTACTCAAAGGTCGTTGAGCTCTGCGATGAAATCGAGGGATATGGATATGACCTTTCTACAATGAACTATCTGGACAACTTCGATGCAACCAGGAACAACACCGCAGAATCACTGTTCGAGGTCCAGTATTCAGGCAATACTGAGTACAATTTCTGGGGCAATGACGTGCAGTCTTCGTGGCTTTCAACTTTCATGGGTCCGAGAAACTCCGACTTTGTGGCAGGAAGCTATGGCTGGAACCAGCCTACTGAAGAATTCGTAAGCCAATATGAAGATGGCGA
>JBJFDE010000099.1:0-2489 GCA_051889855.1 Candidatus Cryptobacteroides sp.
AGATGTATGTTAAAAAATGAAAACACAGATATCGACAACCTCATCCGCGCGTTGACAACAAAAGCCAGAGAATATAAAGACCGGATCCTTGTACACAATGAAGGATACATCCTTCCGGTCAGCATAAACAATGTTTCTTACTTCATTTCAGAATCAAAAGACAGTTTTGTCGTTGTAAAAAACGGAACCAGATATTCCATTGACAAATCATTGGACAACCTTATGTCCGACCTGGACCCTGACAGGTTCTTCAGGATTTCCAGAAGTATCATTATCTCAAAGGACATAGTCAGCAAAATAACAAAATCTCCGAACGGGCAACTTGTTCTTTCTACAATTTGCCAGTCCGGAGACTCTGGGAATATGGCCAATGTCGAATTAATCGTATCCAGAGCACGGTCAAAAGATTTCATGCTCTGGATTGGTGAATGATCTATCTGGAATATTCGACAATAAGGGCAGAATTGGCAGGGACCATTGTGTCGTCTGTCAAGGTGGTGCGCTCACCTGTGATTACATTCCGGCCCTCGCCAAGACCAGAATTGATTTCAGCATACCTCGACCAATTTATGCTTGCCTCTTTTTCTGAATTGTTCACGAATACGAACACAACATCATCGTCGTCATATCTGAAATAAGCATAGGTATTGTCTCTTGGAATGAAATGCATTGTTTTTCCATTATGGATCACAGACTTGCCCTTTCTCCAATTCAGAAGCGTACGGACATAATCATGAAGGTCTGCGGCCCCGGTCCACCCTTCAACAGAGCTTGCAGCTTTACGGCCGTCTTCTGTAAACAGATTAAGCTTGTCACCTTCCCATCCTCCGGGGAAATCCATCCTCAAACGGCTGTCATCACGTCCTTTCTTGCCGATTGCAAACATGAGTTCATCACCATAGAACATCTGAGGAATGCCTCTCATGGTTGAGAGCATGGCAAATGCGATTTTCATCTTATCATAATTCTGGCCGAAAATATCACCGATTCTCGGCGTATCATGATTTGACCAGAAAATCATCATATTATCCAAATCATGGTATTGGAAATCACGTGCAAGCACATTATAAACACTTGCCATGTCAGGTCCGCGATGCTGGCCACGCTGGCTCTGAGGCTCAGCAGGTGCAGCAAGCTCCGACGGAAGAGGAAGAGACAAAGCATTGTTTACAGCATCACGAAGAGGGAAGTCCATAAGACAAGGAAGATTGGAATTGAATCCGTCGGGATTAGGATTATCCTTCTGCCAATATGCCACCATATCCGGATTGGCATTCCAGTTTTCGCCGACTATGTTGAATCCGGGATATTCGTCAGTGACAGCCTTGCACCACTGGGACATAGGATATTTTTCATTGTAGAAATAGGTATCCACCCTGTATCCGTCAAGGCCTGAGAACTCGATCCACCATACTGCCCACTGCTGGAAGTATTTGAGCATGAAAGGATTGTCAAGATTCATATCCGGCATTCCCCTTGAAAACCAGCCTTCCTCCATAAGTTTCCTGTCTGCAGCAGAAGCATTCGGGTCCAGGGCAAGGGAATACATGTGGTTGGAATTGACATACGGATCATTGACATGGATCCAATCCTTGAAAGGCATGTCCTTCATCCACCAATGTTCTGACCCACAATGGTTTGTAATAATATCCATAATTACTTTCACGCCCTTTGTATGAGCCACCCGGACCATCTCCCGATATTCATCATTATTTCCGAAACGTGAGTCGATATTGTAGTAGTCAGTACATGCATATCCATGATAGGAGCCTCGCCTTGCATTATCCTCAAGAAGAGGAGTCATCCAAATGGCGGTAGCGCCAAGGTCAGAGATATAATCCATCTGGTTGATGATACCGCGGATATCACCGCCATGGCGGCTTCCCGGATTGTCTCTGTCAGCCTTTTCGGTTGTTTCCTCGGTGCTGTCATTGGACGGATCGCCATTGGCGAAACGATCCGGGACGATAAGATATATCACATCCTTTGTTGAAAAGCTTTCCCTTGCTTCAGTGCTTTTGTGACCGATATGGTATCTGTGGGTGAATTTTTCCCGGCCTTTTGAAAACAGAATATCATAATCTCCACCCTTTGCATCGGATGAAACCTCAACGTCAACGAAGAGAAAATTTGGATTGTCTGCCTTGTGGACAGATGTTACTTTCAAGTCCTTGCTCTTGAACTCTACAGAATATTCACTGATTAACGGACCCTGGATCATAAGTTGCAGGATGGTCTTCATTCCAGTCCACCAGCAAGGAGGTTCAATTCTTGTAATTTTATCCTGACTCGCTTCCTTTGCCGACATCAACGGCCCAAAGGCAAGCAACATCATGGATATAAAGGCAATAAAATACTTTTTCATTTTTGAATTATTTAGTTTCAAGAATATATTCATACGGCTTCAGGAAATATCTTGTTCCATCATCCGGAGTGGTGACCAGATTGACAAGAAGGTGGATGAGTTGATGGCGAAAATGACCCTTGAA
>JBJFDE010000100.1:0-2479 GCA_051889855.1 Candidatus Cryptobacteroides sp.
TATTAAATATTCACAAGAACAGAAGGCTTCAACATTGGTTCAATGAACAATCAGATGAGTTGTTTACAAACAGTGAAGGATTGGTTACCCCATCAATCAAATTTAATCTCTTCTATATACTCCTTCATATCTACAGACATTTCCTCTATGAGGGTGTCGGCTTAAGACAACTGATAGATTATTATTTTGTACTAAAAACTGCAAATGGGGAGTATCGCGAAGAAACTAATGCGGTGCTTTCACAATTCGGGATGGTACGTTTCGCAAAGGGAGTAATGTGGATAATGAAAGATGTACTTCTTCTTGATGACTCTTATTTGTTATGTGGTCCGGAAAAGAAAGAAGGCGAGTACATTTTCCGCCAGATAATATTGGGCGGCAACTTTGGACATCACGATATGAGGCTTTCGAATACCCCATCCGGGAAGATTGGGGCCGTCTGTCGCATCATAAAACACAACTTTCATCTTATAACCCATTATCCATCCGATGTAATCTGGGCGCCAATCTGGTTCATTTATCATTGGCTTTGGAAAAGGTTTTATATATTAAAGAATTAATCAATCATCAATAGAGTTAAGTAATTACGTTCTTTTAATGGATACGTTTGAGATAGTTGCTTATAGAAGAATTGCAAATTACGCTGCAGAGTATTGTGTTGGGACCCAGACGCCTATTCGAATTCTTGCATACAAAGCATACGACGTGATGATGAATGCTTTGCAGAATGGAAATAATCCATTCGATGCGTTGAATTCCTTTCTTGGCCTTTCGATTCCAAGAGGAGTCTATGAGGTTCTTTATAATTCAGTACTATCAAACAAGGATATACAATGATAAAACAAATAATATATGTCAGACGAAAGAAATACAATCTACCTCTGCCTGGCGCATATGTCAGATGAGGGTTGGGAGCAGAAATATGTCAAAGAGGCCTTTGACACGAACTGGGTGGTCCCTATGGGACCGAACGTAAATGCCTTTGAGAAGGACCTTGAGGCTTTCGCAAACAGCAAGACTGACGGCAGCGAGCCGCTTGACCGTAAGGTCGTATGCCTTTCAGCCGGAACGGCAGCCGTACACCTCGCTCTCATAGGCTGCGGAGTGAAAGCCGGAGATGAGGTACTCGTTCAGAGTTATACCTTCTGCGCATCATCGCATCCAATCACCTACCTCGGAGCAAAGCCAATCTTTGTGGGCTCCGAAGGCGAAACCTGGAATATGGACCCTGATCTCCTCGAGAAGGCAATTCTGGATCGAAAGGCCGTTATGGGCAAGTATCCGAAGGCTATTGTTCCGGTAGCTCTCTATGGTATGCCGTACCATATTGACAAGATTCTGGCTATCGCAGAGAAATATGGTATCCCGGTCGTAGAAGATGCTGCGGAAGGAATGGGATCACGCTTCAACGGGCAGGTGCTCGGAACCTTCGGAAAGTACGGAGTACTCTCTTTCAACGGAAACAAGATGATTACGACTTCCGGTGGTGGAGCTTTAATTTGCCGCAATCCGGAGGAAGCGAACGAGATTATGTGGTACGCCACCCAGGCTCGAGATGCATATCCTTATTATCAGCATACTGCGATTGGTTACAACTACCGTATGTCCAATGTTTGTGCTGGCATAGGTCGCGGCCAGATGACGGTTCTCGATGCGCATATTGCCCATCACAAGCACGTGCAGGCGCTTTATGAGGAGCTGCTTGCAGATGTGCCTGGCGTTCATATGCACAAACAACCTGCTGACCCTCGCTTCGATGCCAACTTCTGGCTTTGCGCTGCAACTCTCGACCCTTCAGTGCGCATTCAGGGACAGGAGAATGCCTACAAGGAGGTTATCAAGACCGCTGTAGGAGGAGCTGCAGGAGTTATCCATCAGGTGGATTCTGCTACGACTGACTGCCAGCCGAATGAGAATGTAGAGGCTCTTCGCGTGTTTATGCTTGGTAAGAAGATTGAGGCACGTCCTACCTGGAAGCCTATGCACAAGCAGCCTGTTTATGCCGGTGCTCCTGTCTATACCAACGGCGTAGAGGAAGAACTATTCAAAGTGGGCTTCTGCCTGCCTGCAGGTCCGTATGTGACAGATGATGACGTACACTATATCGTTGACTGTATTAAGGAAGCAATAATTTAGGCTTGTATGCAAGCTTATCTATCCAGCGAAAAACACCCGCGTTCAAAAGCGTCTAATAAGAAAAAGCGTAAGAGGAAGGCTAAATTTGTTCGGAAAGAACAAATTATAGCTGTTCCTCGTATTATGCCAAAACGTGTTCGGAAAGTCGTTTCTGCCCATTTTCAATCTAAGGTCAAGCAACTCTCGAAGGCGGAAATAATAAATTTGAATCTCCCTCATAACTTGGCTTTTTTGATACAATCTGACAATAGTCCTTTTTGTCTTAAAACACTTAGGGAAGAGACTTCTCTGGATACAAGTGGGCACATATATATGCCTTCCGTCTTTTCATTATGTGACAATC
>JBJFDE010000101.1:0-9082 GCA_051889855.1 Candidatus Cryptobacteroides sp.
GGGATGAGCCGTCAGCTCGGAAGGATGCTGTAATCAAGTATCTATCAAGGAGTGTGTAGTTGATTCGGCCAAGATAAGAAAGCATTCCAAGAGCACTTCCCGTACCTTCTACTGAGGGGGTTACATTTGTTGCGGAACTGAGATAATGAAGCTCGGATTTCTCGGTCGGAATATCCATTCTGCTTGCAGAATAGTTCTCCATATAGAAGTCACGTGCAGAAACAGCTGCCACAACTGACAGGTAATGTGCCTTACCAATCTTCTTATTGTATGAAAGCATGTTCTCCCAAGTCCAATCTTTTGCATACGACGTGCCTCGGCTGACTGAGTTGTTTCCGCTGGCTATATTCGAGGTTTCATAGTAAATCGGTGAAAATCCGTCGGAGAGGCTGAAGTTGAATCTATAGCCGAACCTGGATGTGAACACGAAATCCTTGAGGAACCGGATGTCTGCGCTAAAGTTGCCTATGAGATTATTCCTCTTGTTGGAGCCGCTGTCAGCATTACGGGCAATAACGCCGGCAGGATTTGCGAGACGGAATACCGAGATGCCTGAATAGTAATTTGTATAGTCATCCCATACAGGAACGTTAGGAGGAGCTATCAAAGATGAAAGGAAGATGGAATTATTGTTGGTACCATTGGTATTGAGAGCATGATACTTTGAGAAGGAGCCGGAAACAGAAGCCTTAAGGGTAAGCCATTTGAAAGGCTTGAAGACAGTGTTGCTGCTGAGATTGATTCTGCTGAAGTCAGTACTTCTCACAGTACCCTGGCGATTGAAGTAATTGACAGAGAAATTCTCTGAAACCTTATCGCTTCCGCCTGAAAGATTCACGTTGTAGTTCTGATAGACACCAGCACGCATAACCTCGCTGAACCAGTCTGTAGTTTCAAGGCCTGTCGTCTTGTCGTACATCGGGTCAAGGCCGGAATTCTTGTTGGCAAGATTTGCCATTGAAGTATACAAATCCGATGACAGCATTTCAGGCTTTCTCGGAGCCATCTCCACACCTGCCTCGGCAGTAATCTTGATCTTGACTGCGCCAGCCTTGGCCTGCTTTGTGGTAATCATGACTACTCCGTTGGCACCACGGGAACCGTATATCGCACACGCCGATGCATCCTTGAGAATCTCTATTGACTCAATGTCGTTAGGCGACAGATAGTCAATATCATTCATAGGGAAACCGTCAACGACGAAAAGCGGATTGGTATCATTTGTCGTACCAGTACCGCGAATTTTGATTGATGCGGTGGCAGACGGAGAACCTGTCGCCGATACGATGCTCACACCAGCAGCTCTTCCCTGCAATGCCTGGATAGGGTCACTCGTCGCTGACTTTGTGACATCTTCTTCACTTACTGATGCTACCGAACCTGTGAGGTCGCTTTTCTTTACAACACCGTAACCGATGACAACTAGTTCTTCGAGTTGCTCGGTATCCTGCCTCATTGTCACATTGATTGTAGTTTGGCCATTGACCGATACATCAACCGTATTATATCCGATGGAAGAGAATCGGAGAGTAGCGTTTGCCGGAACATTTGCCAATGAATATGTTCCGTCTTCATTAGTAATAGTGCCGATACGTGTACCCGGAATCATGACATTAACGCCAGGAACAGGTCCCAACTCATCGACAACCGCACCCTTTACTGTCAGGGTCTGTTGAGCATAGGATGGTAATCCAATCAAAATCACAGCCAGTGTTGTGGCCAGAATTTGAAGTTTACTGATGATGCTTTTCATGGATAATTAATTATGTGTTATTGTGGTTGGTATTCCGAAGGGACTTTCATCCCTTCGGGTTGATAATTATTTGCAAGTGCCAAAATAGTATTTTGCCCATACATTTGAAGGATTGATACCAAGTGACTTGTTGAAACACTCTTTTGCATTCTGCTTGTCTCCCTTTGCAAGGTAGACAAGGCCCTGAATGTAAATATTGCGGGCGGTGATTGTGTCACTTGAGCCATCCTCTCCAAACTTGGAGTAAATATCGAGAACTGAAGTTGCTCCGGACTGTGCAAGCCGGTCATCAACATACTTCTGGAGATTCTCAATGGCAGCCTTGCTCTCGGCATCTCTTCCAAGTTCCTTCAGCGACATTGCCAAATAGTAGTTGCTTTCATCCTGATTTCCAGCCCGTCTTGCCTTGCCTTTCGATGTTGCGATGCACTTCTCAAAAGCTGCTGCAGCCTCAGTCTTCCTTCCAAGGGCCTTATATGCGAGACCCTGGTGGTAAGCGACTTTTGCCACAATCGGACCAGTCGAGAGCTCATTGGTTTCAAGATTTCTCGGGAATGTCCCTGCCGCCAGGAAGTCGTCAAGAGCTTTCTGTGGCTGTCTCCTCGACAATAGTCCGAGACCGTTGAGCAGGTGTGCGTCAACAAACTGTGTATATACAGTCTGGCCACCTTCCCATACCCTGAAGTGACGTGTATTGAGAATATCCAGAGCCTGCCTGTACTTTCCGTTGTCGACATAGAGATAAACGAGGCGGGAGGTTGCATCATCTGACTTGAAGATAGTCTTCCTGTTCTTGTCCATCTTCTCAAGTCTCTGTGCAGATGGAACTTTGAGAGCCTCCTCGATAATGTCGAGTTCCAGGTAGTATTTCGGATCAGTGTTGTCGGCTGCAATGGCCTTATTGTACCAGGTTGCCGCAAGTGCCTTGTCCTTCAAGTGATGGTTTGCTGCAAATCCGAGATTGCGGTATGCGAGACCAAAATCCGGGCACAGTTCTACCGAGCGTTTCCAAAGGTCGACAGCCCTGTCCTTCTGCTCATAGTAATAGAGGAGATTGCCCAGATAATAGTATGATTTATAATCTGAAGGATTGAGAGCAATTACGTCCTCAAGCATCAGCTGCTCCTCGACGCGAGAAGGGAAACAGTAGTCAGTAGACATCGATGCGGCTTTCTTATAGTACTCAAGTGCTTTTTCCGCATTTCCTGACTTGTGGACATAATATCCAGCCATATAATTGAGCAACGGTGATTTTGTGAATGGCTCGACCGCTTCCTTCTGCATTGGAGTTGAAGCATATTCCGGGCAGTTTCCTATTACATAGTCAAGGAGTTCCACAGCCTCGTCATATGCGCCAACCGCATTGTAAAACGTAGACACTTCGAGCACCTCCTGAAGAGGATTACCCATATGTGCAATAATATCGTCAAGTGCTGCAGTGTTTTTGTCAAGGCGTGCGAGTTCAATGCGGCTCAACCAGTCAACCTCGTCAAATTTTATGTTGCTCCTGAGGATGTCCTTCGCTTCGGCGGTCCTGCCAGCCCGGCCCAGGAAATAAGCCTTGTAAAATTTTGCCACCGTGCTCCTTCCGCTGAGATCAATGGAATTGTCTATAGCCTCCATCGCTTTCGCGGATTTGCCCTGCAGCCAATAAATCTTCGCAAGTTCAAGGTAAGACGATGACTGGAACCCAGGATACCATACAGACTTCCAGAAGAAACTCTCAGCCTCCTTGATCTTGTTGAGTGAAAGGGATACTACTCCAAGATAGTAGAGCATCTCACCGTCTTTTGGATTGGTATGATAGATTGCTCCTGTTTTTGCCACTTCCGGCATGTAGTGAAGTCCCGTAAGCCTCTGATATGCCGTCTGGAGATATCCTTCCGCCTTTTCCCATTGAGCCTGGCGCGCATAGTATATTCCAAGGTTGACATTTGTTCTTGAATTCTCAGGATCACGCCTCAGGGCCTCCTCATAATAAGGAAGCGGGGATACCCTTGCATTGTGGAATTCTTCCAGTCTCTGGCCGGCAAGAAGAAGTTCCTCCACACTGTCATACTCTTCCGGCTTGCCAGGGCGGTCTGCCGGATGAGGTCTCTCAACTTCCACGTCAGCGGCCGGTGAATATGAGACGAGCTCTGTTCCATCAGCATCGAAGATCGCAGCATAGAGCTCACAGTCCTTCGATGACCCGGAGATATCGAACTCTTTCTTCCAGGATGTATCCGGAGAGATATCCGTCATTCCTTCATACAATACCTTGTCACCTTCCTTCACGAGAATCCGTGCATTGTTATACTTCGCCGTCACGTTAAAGCCGACCATCATGGAAGATGGGGAAATGCGCTCGAGGTTGACTGCCGCCTCAAGGGTAGCCTCCTTTGCTCCGCCAATACCCTTGATAGGATACCAGTATTGAGTTGTGGAACGAACCTCGTTAGGACCAATCCAACTATAGTCCGGTTGATTGTCAGAATAAGTTCCGACCATAAGTTCCAGATATGCGCCATCATCTTCTGTGAGCATCTCATTCCAGACACTCTCGGTTCCCCACAAGAAGAATTTCTTGCCAGGCACCACGTGATGGTTGGCGAAATGAATTGTTCCGGCATCGGCGCCGAAATCATATCCGGAAAGAAAATCGTCGGAATAATTTACAGCAAATGTCGAATTGCTTCCCTTCCAGTTCTTCCACCAGCTCGTATCAAGTTCCTGGTCGCCAACTGCAGTAACCGGCCAGTCCGTATACTGTGTCTTGCTGTGGCTTGTGCCATATACAGTGTTAGGTGGGAACTGGACCTGATAGTCATTATTGGCATGCACGGATACGTTCGCCCAATAGAGGAAGGACTGCATGAACGGAGTCCTGTTCTGGATGATGAACTTGGCTTCTACATATGACTTGCCTGGATACATTGTAAGGGCAATATCCCATTTGAGTCGCTGACGAAGTTCTGTCTCTCCAATCCATACAGTCTTGCTGCCATCCTCGTTTTCAACAATACGATAGCCTACGTTGAGTGTGGATGAAGCCCTGTGGTGATGAGGAATGTTCCACTCCACACCGCCTGAAATCCAGGAGCCTATCATACCGATGAGGGCCGGGCGGATCACATGCTGGCGGTAAAAGAAGTTGTATCCGTTCTGTTTGTCAACGGCTGAGAAAATGCGTCCGCCGATCTCCGGGAGCACACCAATGGAAGTATACTCGTTCTCAATAGTTACATACTTGTAATCCCTGTCCACCCTTTCATCTGTCAGGACATCATAGATAGGATAGGGATAAACGTGTCCCGCAGCACCTTGATAAGTCCTGCCTGTAAAGAAATACGGATCAAGTTCGGGGTTTCCCACAAGGTAAGTAGGAATGCCTACAGATTCTTCCTTGACCTGAACCTGGGCACTGATCGGGGCAGGAACCAGGCAAAGGATGAAAAGAATAGCGGCATCAAATACCAATCTCTGTTGTTTCATAGCAATTAATTATGTGTTTTGTTATCAAGTCTTGCCAGGAGGCACATTGTTCACACCGTGAAGATAGATATACAAAAAACGTTTTAAAACAGGAGTGGCAAAGAATGAAACTATTATTTTGGATAATGACCTATTTCTTTTGTTCGCAACCTACAATGCCTCCGGATGTGAGTCCTCTCCAATCTTCGGAAGAGACTCCATAAACGCAGAAGGTGAGATGCCGAATTGCTTCTGGAACAGCTTCGCAAAATACGATGATGATGTAATCCCGACATAAGAAGCCACCTCATTGATGCGATATTCCCTGGTCGACAACAGTTCAGCGGATTTTCTCAAGCGGCATGCCATGACAAACTCATTGACATTGGTGTTCGCTTTTGCCTTGACCTTCCTGAATAATGTCGAACGGCTAACGCACATATGCTCCGCAATTCTTGAAACGGAGAGCATGTCAGGATTGGAGCAGTTCTCTATTATATAATTGTAGAGATTCTTCATGAACTTATCCTCAAGATGACTACCACTGGCATCAGGGACATCGTACATAGGCTGTGTGGCAAACTTGCTCGCAATTATTTCCCTGTTCTTGAAAATATTATCCACTGTGGCCGTAAGAAGTTCCATTGAAAAAGGCTTGGTGATGAAGGCATCTGCCCCCGACCGCAATGTGGTCATCTGGGTCTCATTATCAGTTACCGCAGTGATGAGAATCACTGCTATATGGCTGTATTCCAGAGTATTCTTGACCTTATTGCACAGTTCACACCCATCCATTTCAGGCATCTTTATATCACTGAGAATCAGGTCTACCGGATGCTTGCTCAACAAGTCCAGGGCCTCAATTCCGTTACCTGCCTGAAGAACGGCATAATCCTCAGAAAAACACTTCCCGATATAGTTGTTCAGTTTTATATCATCCTCTACAACCAGAATCGTTTTTCTCCCATCCGCCGGGCTCTCTGCCTCTGTGGCGGATTCGTGCTCCAAGCGTGGCTTGCCCTCCTGATATTCCACCTTCCTGTATGGAATGGTAAGGATAAACGTGTTTCCATCCACATTATCCTTGTCCAGGATAAGGCTGCCTCCCTGCATTTCAGCCAAAGATTTCGACAGTGGAAGACCCAGTCCGGAGCCATGGAAGGATGAGATATTGGACTTCGAGTTTTTAGACTGATAAAAAGGCTTGAAAATCATTGTCCTGTCATGCGGAGAGATTGGCTCTCCATCGCTGAAGACTGAAATCACGATTTCATCGCCATCAACAGACAGGCGTGCATATACCTTTGATGAGCAGTACTTAATACCGTTCATCAGGAGGTTGTTCAATATTTTTTCAATGCTGCTGGAGGCGCAATGCGACAATATGCTTCCTTCCACAGTATCAAATGAAAAGTTTATTGAATATGTTTCGGCCAGCGAGATATAACTGTGGCACACTTCCCTGAAAAGCAAGCTGACATCTGTAACTACATAATTCAACGCCATTTTTCCGGAATCGACTTTTCTCACATCCAGGACAAGATTTGCATAGTCAATCAATTTGTCGATATTGGTCTGAACGTCTTCATAATCCAAGCCCTCCTCGGGATGAGCCCGGAACAAACTGTCTATGGAGAGTTTAATCAGAGTAAGATGAGTCCTGATTTCATGGGAAATACCGGTAAAGAAGTTTATCTTCGACTCATACATCTCCTTCTGCATATTCTCTTCCAATACTCTTTCAGCCTCTTTTGCCTTC
This sequence comes from Candidatus Cryptobacteroides sp., assembly GCA_051889855.1. Taxonomy (GTDB): domain Bacteria; phylum Bacteroidota; class Bacteroidia; order Bacteroidales; family UBA932; genus Cryptobacteroides. The sequence continues at coordinate 6,966 of JBJFDE010000101.1, forward strand.
CGTTTCAGGGATTTATATACTAAAAGGGCACATCCGACCAGGCCGGCCATCAACAGAATGAAATAAAGGGCCTTCATACCCTTGCATAGCATGAAAGGAGGCACAATACGCAACTGGATAGCAGGGCTGTCAGCACTGTCTCCCTGACCTTTGATACCGGCCGTGAACAGGTAATTCCCAGGTGTAAGGTTTGCGTACGTAATGAAAGGATTCTCGGAAATGGTTTCATTTGCCCGTCCATTGTTCTCAAGGCGGAAATAATACTCCAGGCCATTGTCAGAAACCGGTGCAACCGAAGCAAGTTTGATCCGGATATAAGACGCATCTTTCGACTTGATCCTGATTTTCCCGGTAGTTAAAGACGAATGTCCCGGCTCAGTAATGAAATAACTGGAATCATTATGTCCATAAGTAATGCTGGATATGAACAATTTATGTACAACGTCCGTAAGGTCTTCAGGATTGAATGACAATGCACCTTCCGATGTTCCCATATATATTCTGCCGTCGTTTGACAACAATGAAGCTCCATATCTGAAGAAGTTGCCAACCTTTGACAAGCGGTTAATGCCGAGAATCCCGCCATCCTGGTTCATTGACACTATGCCCCTCATTGTGGAAAGCCACAAACGGCCGTCAAAAGACTGGTTCATGGCGCAGGTGACGTCTGATGGTAGGCCATCCGACTTCCTGATATTCACCATATTGTATTTACCGTCCTGTCCAGGCACAGGATCAATCTTATAGACACCTTTGCCTTCAGTTGTCATCCAGATGTCTCCCGACTGGTCCTCAAACAGAGATGTGGCTCTGGTATAACTAGGATTCATCTCCTGGCTTGACGCAACAACATTATTAATTGTCACCCCGTCAGTTTCGAGGAGTTTGAGATATCCACGATAGTATCCAACCCAGATCCTGCCTGTACGATCCTGGCACAGTGCATGTACAAAGCCTTCTCCCCCTTCAACGGGAAGAAAACTGTCTGATGTGCTGTCCAGCCTGTACAATCCATCTGAGGTCCCCGCATAAACAGTATTGTCTTTGGTTATGAGCAGGACTACTACGTTGTTGTTTCCGGCATTGTACCTCTTTATGATTCTATGCGTCACCGGATTGATTACCAGAATCCCGTCACCGTACGAGCCTACAATGATATTTGATTTATACAGAGCAATTGCCTGGTAGTTACCCTCGTGAGGAAAGACTCCGTCGTCCCCATATGTGACAGACTTGCCATTCGAATCAATACAGACAATACATCCGTCCTCACAAGCCATCCAGATGCAACCTGTCATATCTTCCACAAAAGCACGGACGGTCTTGCCTCGTAAAGAAGAGCCCTTTTTGTCCATTGAACCAGTGTAGAACCTGAATGGGGAACTCTCAAGACAACTCAAGCCTTGATAGAAAGAGCCTATCCATATCCGGCCGAAGTCATCCTTATAGAGACGCCTGAGATTGGAGCCGCAAAGTGACAAAGGAATTGCAGGATTTGAAAGATACGTTACCGCTTTATCGTTATTCCTGTCATAGACTATCAATCCCTTGTCAGTCGCAAACCACAGTTCACCCGGGTCTATTGACAACATATCCTGCAAAAGAGCGCCGTCAATAATGTCCTGAATATCCAGAATGCAGTTTACAGTTTCCCTGTCAGTATTGACAAGGTAAATACAAGTCTCACTGTCTGATACAATAACAAATCTGGAGTCGACCGGCCTGATCAAACTGATTCTCTTCCCCTCAAGCAAACTCTTCTTATCGAAAATCTCAATTCCTGTGAAAGTCTTCCTCTTCTGGTCATACCTGTATATGTTCCCATCCGGTGATGACAGCCATATCTCCCCGTTGTAACCTTTGAATACATTTGAAGGAGTAAACGGAATTTCTACGGCTTCTTTTCCAAGCAAGTCCCCGGAAAGGATAACGGCACCATGCCTGGTCAATGCCCAGATTCTTCCTTCTCCAATTGGCATGATATACAATATCTCATCCTCCGTGCTGTTTTCCTTGAAACAATACTCGCCTGTATCAAGGTCAAGCTTGACAATCCCGTCATCTGTCAATGCACAGATTGAGTTACCATCGTCTATGAAAAGATAGTAGATTGGGCG
>JBJFDE010000102.1:0-9069 GCA_051889855.1 Candidatus Cryptobacteroides sp.
ATATAGGGAAACTGATTTTTCCTTCCTGCTGAACAGGTCTTTCTGCCACGCGCAGAAGAAGCCATGTCTTGCCATTCAACTTGAAAACTCCAGGGTTCAGAAGGCAGGTGATTTCCATTCCGGGAATGCATGCCTTCAAATCAGATGGGCGGAGAATAGGATTATTCTCATTTCTTTTTGCAATATCCATAATATTTTGTGGTTTTAGTGTCTTGTGGTTCGCTGGCAAAGGTATGGTATCATATTCCTTCAATGGTGTACATTTCTTGCAAAGAGGTGTACTTTTTTATACATTTGTCAAAAATATCAGGTATGAAGGCATCATTAAGAACAGTTTGCTTCATTTCAGCCATAATCCTGCCGGTTTGCCTCAAAGCCGACATCAATTACCTGTCCAACAGGAACGGATTGTCCAACAGCAGTGTCACATGCATTTATCAGGATAGCCAGGGATTCATGTGGTTCGGCACATGGGACGGCTTGAACAGATATGATGGCCGTCAATTTGACATATACAGGCCAACCCTCGAAGACAATTCACTCAGCAGCAGCATTGTCAGGGATGTCATGGAGGATACGGACCACAATCTCTGGGTTGTAAGCGACAGAGGAATTGACCGTTTTGACAGGCAAACCAACAAATTCAAAAGGTATTTTTCTGATATTGCACGCCTTGGACTGAAAGGGGAACGTTCTTTCTTTCTGAGTTGTGACAGTCGCGGACAGGTTCTGGCGACAGTATCAGGTTACGGACAGTTCCTTTATGACAAGGATATGGACAGATTCAATCAATTGTCCAGTTTCCCTGAGTCTGTGAGCTATCAGAATTTTGACTTTTATTCAAATCTATGGACAGAGGTTTCCAACACTCTTTCCGATGGCAAACATACATTTCAGAATATTGAGTTTTCGCAGTTGAACCAGGATGGAACCAGAATATGGATCAAAGGTCTCAATGAAAAAGTCCTTAGAGGAATTGACACAAAAAGTGGTGTTGCATTCGCAGAAATTGAGTATCCGGCACAATGTGGAAAAATCCAATGCATGACAGAGTGGGATGGTTATATCTACATAGGTTTCAGTGATGGATTATATAAATATTCCCCTCAAGAGTCTTCCATAATGCTTGAGGGCATTTCCATCATTTCCATCTTCGGACAGGACCAGATGCTGTGGGTCGGAACAGATATGAAAGGTTTGGTCGTAATCAGCGAAAAGGAGAAAATGTTCAGGTCTGTAACTGCATCCGAGGTCCCGGAATTCTCAAATGCAGCCGTCCGTTCCTTCTATCAGGAAACCCCCTCACAGATGTGGGTCGGCACAAAGGGAAATGGTCTTGTTCTTACTGATATCAATTCAAATACCGTCCTGGAAACATTCGGAACAAGAAACGGGCTGCCGGACAACAATGTCTATTCTCTCTGCGAGGGAGACGAGGTAATCTGGGTCGGAACTGACGGTGAAGGCCTGTACTATATTGATAAACGGCAGCATTCGGTACACAGGCTTGACACTCCCGAAAATGTCGTGATCAAATCTGTTTATGCAATCCTTCAGAGTGAAAGAAATGTTCTGTGGGTAGGAACAAGCGGCTATGGTCTTTACCGGCTCACCATTTCCAGAAGCAACCAGAACAATTACAAAGTAGTGTCCTGTATGCATTTTTCGAAAGGAAACGGTCTGGAATCAGATATCATATATGCTTTGGGAAAGGAACAGAATGGCATTGTATGGGTCGGGAGCAGGGGTGGAAGCATACGCAACTTCAGCCCGGACGGTACACTGATTGATGTGGACATCCAGCCCGAATATGAGGATGCATTGAAAGAAATGACTTGCATTTATGCATCGGAGTCCGGGAATATCTGGATGGGGACAAGCCTGGGAGTGTTCGGTTACATGAATGGCAAAATAGAGCGTCTGGATTCCAGATATATTGCCGGAAGCAGCGTACATGGAATCATTGAAGACATGTACGGTATGCTGTGGGTCAGTACGAACAACGGACTGGTACGCATTGACCGGACCCAAAGTCCGATAGCCGAAACGAAATATGCAGTTGAAGATGGCCTGCAGAACAATGAATTTGCAGACGGAGCATTCTACATAAGTCCCTATAACAGAGAGTTATTCTTTGGAGGAATCTCCGGATTCAGCCGTTTCAATCCATTCCACGCGGTAAATTCTTCCGTCTTCCCGGCAATGAACCTGAAGTCTGTGTTGATTGACAACCAAAGGTCCTATGACTCTCTCAGGGAAAAAGATGGAGTGCTGGAACTTGTGATGCAACCTGGCCACAATTCCCTGACCCTCGAGTTTGCGGTTATGGATTATATGTCAGCGGAGAAATGCGAACTTGCCTATATGCTTGAGGGATACACTGGTGACTGGGTGTATCTTGGCACCTCAATGAACATCGCATTTGTAAATCTGAGCCACGGACATTATACCCTCAAAGTCAAACATTCCAATTCTGACAAAGTCTGGAGCGACGATATTTATTCAATGGACATCCATATTCTTCCGCAGTGGTATGAGACCCTATGGGCAAAACTTGGATTGATATTGGTTTTGTCAATTGCACTAATCATGACAGGAACCGGAATACAGGCACGTCGGCGTGCTCAGAAGAAGGTGCAGGAGGAAGAAGCCCAGCAACAGAAAATCAATGAAATACATGAGGCGAAACTCCGCTTCTTCACCAATATTGCTCATGAATTCTCCAATTCACTAACCCTGATTTACGGTCCGTGCAAGGAAATGCAGAAAATGAATTCCTTGCCGTCAAGGGGAAGAAAGTATCTTGATTACATCGAGACAAACAGTTCGCGTATGCTTGGCCTGATTCAGCAGCTCATCGATTTCAGGAAAGCTGAGACGGACCATCTTTCCATACACCCTGAAGAAGTGGATATCATAGACCTTATTTCACGTACAGAGAATTATTTCAAAGGCAAAATGGAGGAAAAATCCATCCAGCTTCTGACGGATGTCCGCTCGAATGAAATAAAATGGGTGACAGACAAGGACAGCATAGAGAAAATCTTCTTCAATCTTTTGTCAAATGCCACCAAATATACACCTCCGGGAGGTGAAATTGACATAATATGTTTCATAAAGGAGGAAAAGCTTACAGTGGAAGTCAGGAATACAGGTGTGGGCATCCCTCAAGAAAAACTCGATGCAATTTTTGACAGATTCGAGGTGCTTGACCGTTTCGAGCACAATATCAAGAAAGGAAAAATCAGCAATGGCATAGGCCTTTCACTTTGCAAGACTCTTGTGGAAATGATGAACGGCACCATCTGGGTTGAAAGCGACAGCCGGAGTTATGCATCATTCCTGTTCTCTCTGCCTATGCTGGAGCCTTCCGATACCCCGAACGAGATGGTGAAGCCATCTATCTTTGAAATGGAAACGGCACCAGATCAGGATGAAAAGGTTCAAACGCAGGAAGCACCTAAAGCATCGACGGGAAAGAAAGTCCTGATTGTAGATGATGACGACAATATCCGACATTTTGTAATAGATTTGTTATCAGACAAATACATTATGCTTGAGGCCACAAACGGAGAGGAGGGGCTGGAATGTATCCAGACAGAACTGCCGGACCTTGTAATTTCTGACGTTGCCATGCCTGTAATGGACGGATTCCAAATGCTTAAGCGAATGAGAGAAAACAAAGCCCTTGAGCACATCCCATTGATTCTGCTCACTTCGAGCAATTCAGATGACAACAAGAGAATTGGTCTGGACCATGGAGCTGATGCCTTCATTGGAAAGCCGTTCAGTCCGGATATTCTCTTGTCCTTGATATCGAATAAACTGGGACGTGATGAAGCTATCCTTCGCTATACGAATTCTGCATATAGCGCAATGGACAGGTTCAGAGGAATCGAAATGAGCAAGGAAGACAAGGAGGCACTTACCCTGATGACAGATATCATTCAGAAAAATCTGGACAACGACACCTTGTGCATGGATTTCATTGCGGATGAAATGTCCATCAGCAAAATGAAACTTTACCGGATGGTGAAATCATGTCTGGATACTACTCCTGTGGAATATATCAAGACACTTCGTCTGGAAAAGGCAGCTAAACTGCTTGTCGGAACGACACAAACCGTCCAGCAGATAATGTATGAGTGCGGATTCAACACAAAGACCTATTTCTACCGCGAATTCGACAAAAAGTACGGATGTACGCCAAAACAATACCGTGACAATGCCAAAAATAACTGAAGGGGCTGACTAATAGTTTTCAAACTGTCATCCCGGCTGAGCGAAGAATCAGTACTTATACCATGCGGCCCTGCCAGGTGTCGCGTTCCCGGAGGCGGTTGTCGAGCAGGCGGAGGAGTTCGACGTTGCGGATGAGGCCCCAGGGAGTTGAGTTCACGAAACGAGGCGGGACTTCGCCTGCAAAGCGTTCGATGTAGAGGTCAGGGCGGAGGCGCTCCAGCATGTCTGTGAAAAAGTCAATGTATTCATCCAGAGCAAATTGCACGAAGTCTTCCGGATGGTCGGCAAATTCCTTTTCCATACGGGTGCCTTTGACAATCTGCAATTGGTGGAACTTGGCGGAGCGGATCGGGAGTTCGTTTATCATCTGACAGGACTCCAGCATCATCCGGCGGCTTTCTCCGGGCAGTCCGAGGATGAAATGGGCGCCCATGTCAAGGCCTCTTTCTGCAGTCATCATCACCGCCCTGCGGGCTGTTGCGAAGTCATGGCCGCGGTTGATTCTCTGAAGTGTGGAGTCATAGCAGGATTCAATGCCATATTCGACAATGACAACGGGTGCATGGCGCTCGCTCCCCTGTCCGTCGGCTCCTTCAAGCGTCCTTGCCCAGCCTTGCATTGCTTTTCCCTGAGCAAGGTCTGCAAGGAAATCCAGTTTCTCTTCGTCCACGCAATCCGGCCTTGTGCCGATTACGATGCCGACTACGTCCGGGTGCTGCAAGGCTTCGACATAGAGTTCCCGCAGGCGTTCAAGAGGAGCGTAAGTATTTGAAAATGACTGGAAATAAGCAAGATAATGTTCGGTGGTGCGGTAGCGTACCTTATGAAATTCGATGCCCTCGTCCATCTGCTGGTGCAGGCTCTTTCCTGCTGTGCTGTAGGCGGGATGGAAGGCGGCATTGTCACAATAGGTGCAACCGCCGCGGCCAACCTTTCCGTCACGGTTGGGGCAGGTGAAACCGGCATCGAGCACAATCTTTTGAAGGCGTTCACCGTATTTCTGCTTGAAATATCCTACAAAGGAATTATATCGTTTTCCGTCGGGAAAAATATTGTCCATAACTTGAGTAATATGGCTGCAAAATTACTACTTTCGCTGAATATTTGCTACCTTCGCATTCCGAAACTAATTAATTGCCACTAATATGTATCCACTCAAATTCAAGAACATTTTCAAGTCCGTCGTCTGGGGCGGAGAGAAGATTGCACCTTTCAAAGGAGTGCAGACTGGACAGAAGAACATAGGTGAAAGCTGGGAGTTGTCTGGAGTCAAGGGTAACGAATCTGTTGTCTCTGAAGGACCTCTGGAAGGAAGGACAATCACCTCACTTGCAGAGGAATACAAAGGTGCTCTGCTGGGAGAAAAAGTTTATGCTTCGACAGGAACTGAGTTCCCTCTTCTTGTCAAGTTCATTGATGCGCGTGCTGATCTTTCAATTCAGGTGCACCCGGATGATGCCCTCGCAGCAGAAAGGCACAATGGTTCGAAGGGCAAGACCGAAATGTGGTATGTAGTGCAGGCAGATCCCAAGGCGCATCTTATGTCCGGCCTGAGCAAGCAGATTACTCCTGAGGAGTATGCAGCCAAGGTTGCAGACAACACCATCACTGATGTTCTGCATGATTATGACGTACATGCAGGTGATGTATTCTTTCTTCCTGCAGGCCGTATCCACAGCATTGGAAGCGGTTGTTTCATTGCTGAGATTCAGCAGACTTCGGACATCACCTACAGGATCTATGATTTCGGAAGGCTCGGGCTTGACGGCAAGCCACGCGAACTGCACACTGAGCTTTCAAAGGCGGCTATCGACTACACCGTCCTTCCCGACTACAAGACTTCATACCAGAGCTGCAAGGATCAGGAAAACGAGCTTGTAAGCTGCAAGTATTTCACTACCAGTCTCTACGAACTCGCCAAGGAAGTGTCTAAAGACATGAGCGGACTCGACTCCTTCGTAATTGCCATCTGCATTGAAGGCTCAGGTTCCCTCACAGATTCAGAAGGCAATGCTGTGAGCCTGCGTCAGGGCGAGACTGTTCTCATTCCAGCATGTTCACGCAGCTTCACACTTCGTCCGGAAAGCAGCATGAAGGTGATTACAAGCTACATACGATAAATCTCTACAAAAAATAATTGCAGCGGCAGATATCCGCCGGCGGTCCTCCCCACTTCGTGGGTCCCCTCCCTTTTCGGGAGCCAATGCCGCCTTCAGATATCCGCCGCTGCAATATATATAAAGAGACTAAATAGTCGAGACATCTGCTACAGGCCGCGTGCACGCAGGAGCGCAGCAGCGTCCGGATCAGCACCGCGGAACTTGCGGTAGAGAGTCATAGGCTCCTCGCTGCCACCCTTCTCAAGAATGTTGCGGCGGAAACTCATTGCAGTCTCCTTGTCGAAAATGCCGTTCTGCTTGAAAAGCTCGAAAGCATCCTTGTCAAGCACCTCAGCCCAAAGATAGCTGTAATAGCCTGCGCTGTAGCCTGAGCCGCCGAAGATATGGTTGAAATAAGTACTGCGGTAACGAGGAATAATCTCGCCGACAAGTCCCATCTCCTCGCAGCATTTCTTTTCAAACGCCTCAACCTCAACGCCTTCCACAGAGCTGAGCTCATGCCATTTCATATCCAGAATGCTGGCTGCACAAAGCTCACCTGTGGTGAATCCCTGGTTGAAAGTAGAAGATGCGGCAATCTTCTCAACAAGCTCATCTGGAATCAGTTCGCCAGTCTCCCAATGGAAAGCATATGTAGCAAGGACTTCTTTGTTGAATGCCCAGTTTTCATTTATCTGAGAAGGAAGCTCCACGAAATCACGCTTCACATTGGTTCCGGAAACACCCTTGTAAGTACACTGGCTCAGAAGTCCGTGAAGCGCATGGCCGAACTCATGGAACGCAGTGGAAACCTGGTCGATGCTCAAAAGTGAAGGCTTGCCATCCTTAGGCGCATTGAAATTACAGATGTTTACGATGACAGGACGGACCATATTGCCGTCAGCATCAACATACTGCTCCACGAAATTGCTCATCCATGCACCGGCTCTCTTGCTCTCACGAGAGAAATAATCCGTAATGATGACACCGATATGACTTCCATCAGCATCAGTGACCTTGAAAGCCTCAGCCTCCGGATTGTAAAGTGCAATGCCATCGATTGGTTCGAACTGAAGTCCATAGAGGCGTCCTGCAAGAGCAAAGATACCCGCACGGACATTCTCCGCCTTGAAATACTGCATTGCCTCAGCCTCATCAAGAGCAAAACGCTCACGACGAACCTTCTCCGCATAATACATATAGTCCCAAGGCTGGATCCTTGTTCCTTCAGGAAGCAGTCCTGCCTTGATATCCCTGTCCATAACTTTCTGCATGTCAGCCACTTCCTCTTTCGCACGAGCCATTGCAGCCTTCATGATGCCCTCAAGGAAAACATCCACGGTCTGAGGATCGCCGGCCATCTTGGTGCTCAGAATCTGGGCTGCAGGAGTATCAAAGCCCATGATTTTCGCCTTCTGGATGCGAAGCTCCATGATGCGCAGAAGCACAGCCTTGTTGTCATTTGCATTGCCGTTGTTGCCCCTGTTTGAGTAAAGACGGAACATTTTCTCTCGAAGTGCCCTGTCAGCAACAACTGCCATTTCATCATAATAGTTTGACACTGAAGAGCCTATCTCTGCCTTGTAGGCATTGCTCTCGGCAAGGAGATTGTTTCCGAAAGTAAGTCCGAGCGAAGAAAGCTCGCTGTTGATGGCCTTGAGCTTCTCCTGGTCTTCTGGGCAAAGTCCGACTCCATTGTTCACGAAACCATCATAAACATCCTTCAGAAGCATCTGCTGCTCACGGGTAAGCCCGCTCTGGTCAGCCTCATACACAGCCTTCACACGGGCAAAAAGGTCCGCATTCATGTTGATAGAAGAGCTGAGATCCGAAATCATAGGCATCGCCTGCTCCACGATTGCATTGATGTTGTCATTCGCGTCAGACTCGCTCACATTGAAAAGCACTCCCGAAACCTTTGCCAAAAGAGCACCGCTGCGGTCAAGCGCTGCGATGGTATTTTCAAAGGTTGGGGCCTCCTGATTATCGATAATTGCCTGAATCTCAGCCTGCTGCTGAGCAATTCCCTCCTTTACTGCAGGCAGGTAGTCCTTCTCCTGAATCTTCTCGAACGGAGGTATGCCATAAGGAGTATCCCACTCTGCAAAAAACGGATTGGCATTGTTACATGAAACCATAGCCATAAAAGCTGCTGCAATAAATAAAGTTTTCTTCATATATTTAAATCAATTAATCATGAACATTCACACCGTCAAGGTCGATCAGAGTAAACTGAGGTGAACCCTGATAGTCGGAAAGGATACCTGTGAAATCCACCTTCTTGCGTCCGGCACGCACATCTGCATCAATCTCATCATCCGAGAAGCGGGCAAAACCGCTGGAGCGCACCTGCACTTCCTGCGAGCCCATCTTGAAATACTGGCTGACTGAATAGGCAGTTGACTGGATGTTGACACCCTCAGCCTTCAGCTGAGCCACGGTCTTGGAACCATCCTGCAGCTCTGCCGCATCGAAGTCTCCATGGTCCAGATGCCACTTGAAAAGGCTCTTTGACATAGCCCAGGTGGTAATTCCGTACGTTTTCGGAGATTCGTCATAATCGGTGGAAAGGAAGATACGGTTTGTCGCCGCTTTCTTTGCCTCACCTGAAAGATTAGGATTCACATAAATAAGGCAGAAAATCTCATTGGCATAGGTCAAATCCCTGATAGTCACCAATCTTCCTAGATTCTCCTTCACCTTAAGGCTGTCAGCCTTCCTGATTACC
>JBJFDE010000103.1:0-2458 GCA_051889855.1 Candidatus Cryptobacteroides sp.
GTTGCCGATTGGATAAAAGAGAAAGTACAAGCTATTCTGCGTGAAGTAGAAGAAAAGGGTATCCAGATGTAAAAAAGAAAGTCCCATGACTACATTGGAAAAATACATTTGGGTGGCAAATGCTCTATACAAGGCCGGAGATAAAGGACTTACCCTGAAAGAGCTCAACGAGAAGTGGGTTCGTGACACGTCCATCAGTAATGGTAAACCTCTGCCGAGACAAACTTTCGATCGGTGGAAAGGAAGCATTCTAATGGCTTTTGGAATCATCATTGACTGTCGCCCGCAAAATGGCTACCGATACTACATATACTCGTTGGTTGAATTAAATTTCTAAATATTTATAAATGAAAAAGTTGCACAATTCACAGATTATTAGTAAATTAGTGGTGACCAAACTACTAAGAACTATTACTCTGCTTATGCGCAACTTCATAGCAAATTTCGTCAGAATCCTCAGAATCTGCAAGGATTTCTCAGGAAATCGCGTCAATGAATTCGGAAACATACCTCGATGTGGCGTTGTTCCGAAGTTCTCTGATCTCGAAGTCATCGCTCTCAGCATAACTGCCGAGGCTTTCGGATTCGACAGTGAAAACCTCCTTTTTCATCGTCTGCACCATGAGTGCAAGGAGGATTTGCCAAACCTGATCAGCCGCAGACAGTTCAATGCCCGTCGTAAGCTGACGGCCCGGCTTGCCGAAGAGATTCGCAAGGATGTGGCTGCCGCCATTGACGGCTCCGAGAATGTGTTTTGCGTTGATTCCAAGCCCGTAAAGGTTTGCCAGAACGCAAGGGCAAAGCGTTGTTCCATGGGGAGAGACAATGTTGACGCAGCTCCGGACTGGGGATATTGCGCCTCGCAAGGGCTGTACTATTATGGTTATAAACTCCATGCTGTCTGCGGAATACAAGGGGTCATACATTCGTACGACATGACAGCCGCAAGCGTCCATGACCTCCAATATCTCAATGATGTACGCTGGGAATATCATGACTGCATGATGCTTGGAGACAAAGGTTATCTCAGTGCCGAGGTTCAGAAGAATCTCTTCGAGGTTGCAAATATCTCTCTTGAGGTCCCGTATCGGCTGAATCAGAAAAACTGGCGTCCGCCAGCATGGGCTTACAAGAGATTCCGTAAACGAATCGAAACAGTATTCTCCCAGCTCAACGACAATCTCATGATGATACGAAATTATGCAAAGCAGCCCTGCGGCCTCTTCACCCGTACGGCAGGCAAAATCGCTGCTATGACGTTCATGCAGTATGTCAATTTCATTAATCATCGTCCTATTGGCCAGATAAAATATTCACTATTCTAATTCAACCAACAGGTTTGAATAACAAGTCCAAATGAAAAGAGTTTTATTATTTACCGTATTATCAGCAATGACTTTTAATGTTATGGCACAGCAGAAAATAGTACAGACGGCAGGCCGCACACAGCTTGGCGAGTTTGCCCCCGAGTTCGCTCACCTCAACGACGACATCCTCTTTGGCGAGGTATGGAGCCGCAATGATCTTCTCAGCTTGCGTGACCGCAGTCTTGTCACACTCACGTCACTCATCAGCCAGGGAATGACCGATTCCTCGCTCACCTACCACCTGCAGGAGGCGAAGAAGAACGGCATCACGCGCACAGAGATCTCAGAGATCATCACTCACATTGCTTTCTATGCCGGATGGCCAAAAGCATGGGCAGCGTTCCGTCAGGCCAAAGAGGTTTGGGCGGAAGAAGGGGCTGCGGAGGATGCTAAGGCGCGTTTCCAGCAGCAGATGATTTTCCCTATCGGTGAGCCAAACAGTGCGTTCGCCAAGTATTTTATCGGCAACAGCTACTTAGCACCCATCTCGACGAAGCAGGTGATTGTGTATAATGTCACCTTTGAGCCGGGATGTCGCAACAATTGGCATGTACACAAGGCTACAAAGGGTGGCGGACAGATGCTCATCGGCGTGGCCGGACGGGGTTGGTATCAAGAGGAGGGAAAGCCTGCACAAGAAATCCTTCCCGGCACGGTCATCCACATTCCGGCCAACGTGAAGCATTGGCATGGAGCAGCCGCCGACAGCTGGTTTGCGCATTTAGCTTTTGAGGTAGAGGGAGAGAGCGCTGCGAACGAATGGTTAGAGCCGGTAACGGACGAAGTGTATGACAAATTAAAGTAATCAACTCCATGTATAAATTATTATTGATCATATTGTCGGTGGTCGGCTTGGTGGCCACCGCTGACGCACAAACAAAGCAAGGTATGAATAAAGTACAAAATTCGAAAACATTGGTAGCCTATTTCTCGGCTACCGGTACGACAGCCCGAGCGGCTGAAAAGGTGGCGAAAGTAACAGGCGGAGAGCTTTATGCGATCACTCCTGCGCAATCTTATACGCCTGCGGATCTTGATTGGAACGATAGCCAGTCTCGCAGTTCTGTAGAGATGAATGATCCGAAATCGCG
>JBJFDE010000104.1:0-9023 GCA_051889855.1 Candidatus Cryptobacteroides sp.
GATGCACCCAGGGCAATGGCTATGATCCACGGGAACATGCTCACGAAATCTCCGAGATAACCGGTGATGATGCCCAGCATAGGGAAGAACATCGCACTTATGGAGGCGGTCGAAAGAAGCATCGGCACAAAGAGTTCCTTGAGACTTTCCTCTGCTGCGGCGACTTTTCCAAATCCCTTTCCGATTTTGTCCATATATCCGTCCATCGTGATGACCGAATCATCCACAATCATTCCCAGCACCACGATAAGGGCCGCCAGTGTAACGGTATTCAAGTCCATCCCAAGAATATACATCATGGCGATGGATGCCGCCGTACAAACGGGCACTCCAGAGGAGGCAATGAGAGCCGACCTGATAGGGAAGAGCATCAGCATCACGATGATGACAACGAGCATTGATATGAGCAAGTCCCTGAGGAATGACCACACGGAAGTATCCACTACTTTTGGCTGGTCGGAAACCTTTGAAAGGCGGACGCTCTGGGGAATCTGTTCCCTGAACTCGTCCAGGACTTTGTCAACCTTCTCTCCGAATGCCACGATATTGTTGCCAGAACGCATTTCGACAGAGATTACCAGAGCGCTGTGCCCGTTGAATTGCACTATGGACGAAGGCCTTTGATAGCGTCGCTCGATTGTCGCTATATCCTTGAGCCTGAGTGTCCTTCCCTGTGGATCTGACCATACTGCCCTCTCTCCGATTTCCTGCTCGGCACTCAATTTCCCTTCGATATGAACCGGGGCAGTGATATAGTCTGTCTTGAAGCGTCCGCTGATTGTCTGAAGGACAGCACTGTTGTAGTTCATCGTCATCAGTGCGGAGTTCACTCCATAAGACGAAAGCCTGTCCTTGTCGAGGGTAACGGCAATCTCTTCCTGTTGCTGGCCAAGGATGGTCACATTTGCCAGCTCCGGTATCTCGAAAAGGCGTTCCTTGAGTTTGTCCGCATAGTTTTCCATCTCGCTGTAACTCTTGTCTTCAGAGTCCATGGCTATGAGGATGGATGATACGTTGCTGAATTCATCCAGCACCTGGATTGCAAGTACTCCGGAGGGAAACAGCATGCGTGAAGCATTGAGCTTCAGCTTGATCTTCGCCCAGATTTCGTTTTTTTCCTCTGGCTTGCAGTCAAGATTGACGTAGATGTAGCAAATGCCGTCCTGGGTGTAGGAGTATGACGAACGCTTGACTTCGGGGAATTTGAAAAGAAGTTCTTCGAGCGGGCGGGTGAGCTGCTGCTCAACTTCCTGGGCTGTTGCACCGGGATACACTCCCGCCACCAGTCCGTCTTTGATCTCGAATGTCGGAAACTCGTCTTTGTTGATGTTCAGGAGTCCCCATATTCCGAAGATAATCAGAAGGCTGACCAAGAAGAAGATGATTCTTCTGTAGCGAATTACGCCTTGTATGAAGCCGCTGTTATGTTTCATGTTTTATCTGACTTCTTCTGTCCTGACCTTCATTCCGGTGCTGACCCTGTCGCCTCCCCGGACAATGAGTGTCATGCCTTCTTCAAGACCTTCTGTGATGGCCACACCGTCGCCGACATAGCCTCCGGTGCTGACCATTTTCTTGACGGCTTTGCCGTCTTCCACTATCCAGACGAATCGTCCCTGCATGTCCGTGCCTACCGCATCGGAAGGGACGATGATATATGGAATGCCTTCGTCGCAGATCAGTTTTACCCGGCAGACCATCCCGGGCATGAGGCCGGAAATGTCACCGAGAATACCCAGATTGCACTGGTAGGTATGTGAAAGGGCTGTTGCCGTCACTCCTTTGGATATTATTTTTGCTCCAAGACCGCTTCTGTTCAGTGCCGGAATTTCCAGTTCAGCCTTCATTCCCTCGGTAATCTTTCCGATTTCTGTTTCCGGCACATGGATGCTGATCTCGAGAGTGGAAATGTCGGCGATTTTAATCAGCGCACGGCCCGGGGTGATATTTTCTCCTACTTCTGCCATGACTTCGCTGACCGTACCCCGGAACGGAGCCTTTATGCGACAGTCCTCCAAGGCCGCCTCTGACGACGATGCAAGTGCCCTGGCTTTTGCAAGGCTGGTCTCCATCTCGACCATCTTCACAGGCGGTACACTGCCACTTTGATAGACTTTCTGTAATCTTTCATAACCATCTTCAGCCTGACGGAGACTGGCCATGGCCATTTCGTATGAGCTTCGCACTGTTTTGGAATCAACTTCTGCCAGAATTTCATCTTTCACGAAACGGCTTCCGACTCCGACATTCATAGCGGTAAGCACTCCTGAGCAGGGTGCTGAAATAAGAGCAGTCCGGGATGCAGTGACCTCTCCCACATAGGTCGTGGTCACATTTGCCAGAACATTGGAAACTGTATGAACTCCAACACTTACCGGCTGTCTTTCAACCGGTTGCCTTGACTTTACATGCCCGCATGAACTCAGCGTGGCAATAGCTGAAAGAAAAGCTATTGCCACAGCGATGAAATGTGTGTACCTTCTGCCCATTGGAAGAAGCTTACAGAGTATTCTTAGGACGCATCTGAGGGAAGAAGAGTACATCTTGGATGGTGGTCTGGCCGGTCATGAACATGGTCAGACGGTCGATACCCATGCCAAGTCCTGATGTCGGAGGCATACCGTACTCGAGTGCGCGCACAAAGTCATAGTCGATGAACATTGCCTCGTCGTCACCCTTGCTCTTGAGGGCTGCCTGCTCTTCGAAACGCTCGAGCTGGTCGATAGGGTCGTTCAGCTCGGAATATGCGTTGGCGAGCTCCTTGCCGCAAACGAAGAGCTCGAAACGCTCTGTCAGGGTAGGATCTTCACGGTGTCTCTTGGTAAGAGGTGACATCTCGACCGGATAGTCGATGATGAAGGTAGGCTGGATGAGCTTGTCCTCGCAATATTCGCCGAAGATGGCGTCGATAAGCTTGCCTTTGCCGAATGAAGGGTCGATCTCGACATGAAGTTGCTTGCAGGTCTCGCGGAGCTGGTCTTCGTCCATTCCCTTTACGTCAACTCCTGCATATTCCTTGATGGCATCGAGGATAGGAAGACGGCGGAAAGTACCTCCGAAGTCAACTTCGTGCTCGCCTATTTTCACAGTCGTGGTGCCATTGACCTTGAGTGCTATCCTCCGGAGCATTTTCTCCACGAACTCCATCATCCAGATATAGTCCTTGTATGCCACATAGATTTCCATGCAGGTAAACTCAGGGTTATGAGTCTTGTCCATTCCCTCGTTGCGGAAGTCTTTTGCGAACTCATACACTCCGTGGTATCCTCCCACGATGAGCCTCTTGAGGTAGAGCTCGTTTGCGATACGCAGATAAAGCGGAATGTCAAGAGCATTGTGGTGGGTGATGAATGGCCTTGCAGTTGCTCCTCCCGGGATGCTCTGCAGGATAGGGGTTTCAACTTCAAGGCAGCCTGCTTCGTTGAAATACTCACGCATGGTTGCTATAATCTGGCTTCTTTTTATGAAAGTCTCTCTCACTGAGGGATTTACAATGAGGTCAACATATCTTTGCCTGTATTTGAGCTCCGGATCGGAGAACGCATCGAACACTTCTCCGTCTTTTTCCTTGACGATAGGAAGGACGCGCAGCGATTTGCTCAGAAGGGTGAGCTCCTTTGCATGGATTGAAAGCTGACCGGTCTTGGTGATGAATGCAAAGCCCTTGATTCCGATGATGTCACCTATGTCGAGGAGCTTTTTCCATACGGTATTGTACATGGTCTTGTCTTCGCCCGGACAGATTTCGTCGCGGTTGATATAGACCTGAATACGTCCTTTCTCATCCTGAATCTCTCCGAATGAGGCAGCACCCATGATCCTTCTTGACATGATGCGGCCCGCGATTACGACATCCTGGAAATTATTTTTTTCAGGATCGAATCCCTCTTTGATTTCGCTTGTTGATGTGTTTATCGGGTAAAGTGGTGCCGGATATGGCTCGATTCCGAGTTCTCTGAGCTTGGCGAGTGATTCCCTGCGCAACTGCTCCTGCTCGTTGAGGTTGTTGATGCTCATAATATCTGTTTATTATTGTTATTGTCAAATAATTATATATTTCCACGCACTTTTGTGCAGCCTGCAAAGTTACCGAAAAAATGCGGAATAATCAATACTATGGTTGTGGCCGGGAGGGTTGGTGATATTGATTCATCCGGGAGGGCCTTTCAAATATTAGTTTTTGAAAAATCAGTCGAATGTTTCTTTATTCGAACAAAAAAGTTTATCTTTGTATGCTATGGCTATAGAAAAGAAGTGGATATTGAAGGAAAATGCTGATGCAGAGACTGTCAGCCAGTTGTCTTCTGAACTTGGAGTGGATCCGGTCCTTTCGGAACTCCTTGTCCAGAGGGGGGTAAGGACGTTCCAGCAGGCACGCTCTTTCTTCCGTCCTGACCTGGGCAATCTGTATGACCCCTTCCTGATGAAGGATATGGACAAGGCGGTAGAAAGGCTGCGCAAAGCTGTCACCTCGGGAGAGAAGATTCTTGTTTACGGAGATTATGACGTGGATGGAACAACTGCCGTGTCTCTGGTCTATTCGTTCCTGAGCAACCTTACCCGTGATGTGGATTTCTATATACCCGAACGTTATGACGAAGGATATGGAGTCTCATATAAAGGTATAGATTGGGCGTCTGAGAACGGTTTCACCCTCATAATCACCCTCGACTGCGGCATCAAGGCCAATGAAAAAGTGGATTATGCCCAGGCCAAAGGCATAGACATGATTATATGCGACCACCATCTCCCGGAGAATGAACTTCCCAGGGCCATGGCAGTGCTCGACCCCAAAAGAGAGGATTGCACCTATCCTTTCGACGACCTTTCAGGCTGCGGAGTCGGTTTCAAACTCGTCCAGGCCTATTCCCAGAGATATGGCATCCCTTTCGAGACCCTCATTCCACTTCTTGACCTGCTGGTTGTCAGCATAGCTTCCGACCTTGTGAGTGTTACCGACGAGAACCGCATTCTTGCGCATTTCGGCCTCAAACAACTCAATGGAAGCCCGCGGGAAGGCCTTCTGGCCATGATTCAGCTTTCAGGACTCGAGCCAACTCATATCACAATCGACGACATCGTCTTCAAAATCGGTCCCCGTATCAACGCTGCCGGTAGGATGGAATCCGGAAGGATTGCCGTCGAACTGCTGACTGCTTCAGACGCAGAGACAGCATTCCGCATAGGCACCGAAATCAACGAACACAATAACGAACGCAAGAACATCGACAGACGCATCACCCAGGAGGCTCTTGACATGGTCCGCAATGGTTCATGCCTGTCCAGCGGAAATGCGACCATCGTATATAATCCACAGTGGCACAAGGGAGTTGTGGGTATAGTTGCTTCGCGTCTTGTGGAAGCATTCTACAAACCGACCATTGTCTTTACCCAGTCACAGGGAGGTCTTGTAACAGGCTCAGCCAGAAGTGTTCACGGCTTCGACCTTTATGATGCCATAGAAAGCTGTTCAGATTTGCTTGAAAACTTCGGAGGCCACCTGTACGCAGCCGGTCTCACTCTAAAAGAGGAAAATCTTCCGAAATTCTGCGAAAGAATAGAGACTTTCATTTCAGGAAGGATTGTGCCCCAGATGCAGACACCGGTTGTGGAGATAGACGCCAAGCTTAATTTTGCCCAGATTACTCCCAAGTTCCTCAGAATACTCAAGCAGTTCCAGCCTTTCGGCCCGGGCAATTCGGCACCTGTTTTCCTGACAGAAAATGTCTATGACAACGGAAACGGACGGAAGGTGGGTGCAGAGGGAGGACATCTGAAACTGGAACTTATCCAGGAATCTCACCCTTACCACCATATATCAGCCATAGCTTTCAATATGGCAGGCTTCTTTGACCATATCAAGGCGGGCAATCCGATAGATATCTGTTATTCAATAGTAGAAAATTATTACCGTGGCACAGCCAATACTCAGCTCCGCATCAAGGATATGCGTGAGAGAGACGAGATGATCTGACTTTATGGAACTGTTCGCTTTCCCCGTTAATCTCATACTTGCAATTGTATGGACAGGACTTATCCTGTGGTTGTGGAAAGACTATAGGAGGTTGGCCTTCGTGCGCTGGTTCCTGAGTCCATGGGCCACATTGTCTTCCATCCTGCTTTTTTGTTCCGGATGCCTTGTCGCAGGCTTTGCAGGTGTGGAATGCACCCGTTCCTGGTGGTTTTCAGCCGAGCTTTTCTTCTTGATGACTGTTCTTGCATTCGTGCTGCTCAGGGGCCTTCGTGATGCCGGAGGAAAGCTGCGCTACAGATTCATACTCAATCATTTCGGACTGCTGACCGTCCTGGTTTCCCTTTTCTTCGGAGCACCCGACAAGGATGTGCTGAGGTTGAGTCTGACTCCGGGCATGGCTTCGGACATTGCCTATAGGGAAGACGGAAGCATGGACAAGCTCAGATATGAGGTCTGTCTGGAGGATTTCAGGACTGATTTTTACGAAAACGGCGTGCCTGCGGTTTATGAGGCGACCATCGGTGTGGATGGCAAGACTGTGAGCCTGAAGGTGAACAGTCCTTATGCTGCACGATTTGCCGAGCAGATTTATCTTGTCTCCGCGAGCGGGTCCCGGGCTCAGGGAGGGTGTGTGCTGCAGGTGGTGCGTCAGCCTTGGAAATGGCTGACTGTCATTGGTATAATACTTATGGTTACAGGTGCGGTACTGCTTTTTGTACAGGGACCTCAAACGCCATTCGGGCATAGGGAGGAATGATTATGGTTTGGGACATTTTCATATATTTTGCCATAGTGGCGGTAGTCCTTTATGCCGCCGGTGCCGTTGTGGCCTGGGGGAGGCCTTCGAAAGTGGGAGTGCCCGCTTCATTATGCGGGATGGCAATGCTTGTCTTCGGAGCATTTATCGTGATATTGTGGTCATCGCTGTCCAGACCACCGATGCGCACGCTTGGAGAGACACGCCTCTGGTACTCATTCTTCGCCATGGCTGCCGGATTATTCACCTATATTAGATGGAAATACAACTGGGTGCTCTCATTTTCAGCCGTTCTTTCCACAGTTTTCATCGTAATCAACTGTCTTAAGCCCCAGATTCATGACGCCACTCTGATGCCAGCCCTGCAAAGCGGATGGTTCATCCCTCATGTGACGGTTTACATGTTCTCGTACTCCGTTTTGGGATGTGCTTTCCTGATTGCTATAAGGGGACTTGTCAAGAAAGATGAAACAGTATTGCAAAGTATTGATACACTTGTATATATAGGTCTTGCCTTCCTTTCTTTCGGGATGCTTTCCGGGGCGCTCTGGGCCAAACAGGCATGGGGAGATTTCTGGACATGGGATCCGAAAGAGACATGGGCCGCCATCACATGGCTTTCCTATCTTGCATACATCCATTTGCGTTTGCTGCACAAAGGCTCGCTGAAATGGCTGTGCATACTTGTGATATTCTCATTTGCCTGTCTGCAGATGTGCTGGTGGGGAGTGAACTACCTGCCGTCTGCTCAGGACAGTGTACATGTATATGGAAGATAAACAACCAAATAACTATTAGCTTATGAAACGTTTTATTAAATGGTTTGCAGTTGCAGTTCTTGTTGTCGTTGCCGTCATGGCGGTAACCTACAGGGCTGTCAACAAGGTTCCGTCTGCTGATCTTTCACAGGCGGAAAGGGTGGCCGCGATTTTCGATGACGGAGGATGTATCAACTGTCACAGTGAAAATCCAGAGTTGCCTTTCTATGCTGAATGGCCTGTTATGGGCAAGGTGGTAAAAGAAGATGCCTCCAGGGGCTATCAGATCTTCGATTTTACTCCTGTCAAAGAGGCGTTTGAGAGAGGTGGAGAGATTTCTCCTGTAAAACTTGCCAAAATCGAGAAAGTTGTCTCTGACGGCTCCATGCCTATGGCCAAATACTACCTTGTACACTGGGGAAGGTCCACTACCAAGGCAAAACGCTCAGTCGTAGTTGACTGGGCTACTGACCAGTGGCAGCAGAAATATGGCGTTGCAGAAAAGATAGTTCCTATTGAGACCATCAGTACGGATCCTGCGAAGGTAGCCTTGGGAAACATCCTTTTCCATGACACCAGACTTTCTGTCAACAACACCATTTCATGTGCTTCATGCCATGACCTGAAGACTGCAGGTGTTGATAATGAGCCAGTTTCAGACGGAGTATTCGACCTTGAAGGAGGAGTGAACGCACCTACCGTTTTCAACTCAGTTTATAATTTCGTTCAGTTCTGGGACGGTCGTGCCGAGACTCTTGCAAAACAGGCTGCCGGTCCGCCATTGAATCCTGTTGAAATGGGATGCCAGTCATTCGATGAGATTGTTGCAAAACTTGTCTCTGACAAGGAAATGGTTAAAATGTTCAATGCCATCTATCCTGAGGGCATTACAGAAGAAACTATTACAGATGCGATTGCTGAGTTTGAAAAAACATTGGTTACACCGGATAGCCGTTTCGACAAATATCTCAAAGGAGACCAGACAGCCATCAACGAGCAGGAAAAAGCAGGATATGACCTGTTCCTTGCAACAGGTTGTGCAACCTGCCACAATGGTCCTATTCTCGGCGGCCAGAGCTATGAGCTCATGGGAGTGAAAGCTGATTATTTCGCCGACAGGGGACAGGAACTCACCAATGAGGACAACGGAAGGTTCAAGGAAACCCAGTGTGAACGCGACCGTCATCGTTTCAAGACTCCAGGATTGAGGAATGTCGCTCTTACATGGCCATATTATCATGATGCCACAAGGGCAACTCTAGAAGAGGCTGTCCGCGATATGGGAATATATCAGTCAGGTGTGAAGCTTTCTCAGTCTCAGATATCAGACATGGTTGCTTTCCTGAACACTCTCACCGGAGAATATGAAGGACAAATCCTCACCAACGAAAACGACATCAACCTATAAAAAACAGGGGGTGACTAAAAAGTCGAAAGACTTGATAGTCACCCCCTCGACTTTTTCAAATTTTTCTGCACTTTCCTCGCAAAATCGCAAGATTTTGTGTAAGTTTGCTTTTTAGCTAACATGATA